>PMHN01000161.1 GCA_003156695.1 Gammaproteobacteria bacterium | reverse complement strand
CGATCCAGCGTTACGCCTGCAGCGGCTGCGGTGTGCACATGTACGGCCGCATTGAGAACCGCAATCATCCCTTCTACGGCTTCGATTTCGTGCACACGGAGCGCTCCGGCGACAGTGGCTGGTCGGCGCCTGAGTTCGGTGCATNNTCGTGTCCTCGATCATCGAAGCGGGCTTCCCGCCCGCCCGCATGGGCGAGGTGCGCGCGCGGCTGAAGGAGTTGCGGCTCGAGGCCTACGACTGCCTGTCACCGGCACTCATGGACCTGATCGCGACGCACAGCGCCAAACAGAAGGGCACGCTCGCCGCCTGAGTTACAGCCGGCGCACGTGTTCGGGCTTAAGGTCGGCGACCTGGTTGCAGCCGAGCTGGCCGAGCACCCGATCGAACTCGGTGGTGAGGATGCTCAAGGCCCGCTCGACTCCGGCCTCGCCCCCGGCCGCAAGGCCGTAGAGCGTCGGGCGGCCGATCATGACCGCCTGCGCGCCGAGCGCGAGCGCCTTGGCGATGTCCGTGCCGCGTCGCACGCCGCTGTCGAGGAGCACGGCGAGCCGCCCGCCGACCGCGCTGACGATCTCAGGCAGTACATCCATCGGCGCGACGCACGAGTCGAGCTGCCGTCCGCCGTGATTGGTGATCACGATGCCGTCGCACCCGAGGCCCGCGGCGCGCTCGGCATCAGCGGCCGTGAGCACACCCTTGATCAGCAGCTTGCCGCGCCACAGCTGACGGATCCAGCTGATGTCAGCCCAGCTCAACGTGGCGTCAAACAGCTTGGGGATCACCGTGCTGCCGCCAAGCGCAGTCATCGCCGACGGCGGCAGGAAGGACTCGAGGTTGCGGAAGCGCGGCATGCCGTTGCGCACCATCACACTGGCAAGCCAGCGCGGGTGCCGCAGGGTATTGAATATGGTGTGCAGCGTGGGCTTTCCCGGCGCACGGTAGCCGCGCTGATCCCACTCGCGGTTGCCAAATACGTTGGCGTCGGTGGTGAAGACCAGCGCCTCGTAGCCGCAAGCGGCAGCGCGCTGCATGATGTCGCGCGCGATGGCGCGATCCTTCATCACGTACAGCTGCATCCACAGCCGCCCGCCGGCACTCTTCGCGACCTCCTCCAGGAGCACCGTGGATACAGTGCTGAGCGTAAACGGAATGCCCCGCCTGGCGGCCACCCGCGCAAGCACCAGGTCGCCTTGCGGGTAGATCATGCCGTTGAATCCCGTCGGCGCAATCACCATCGGCGCTTGCGCGGAGGCTGAGAGGATCTGCGCGCGCTGGTGGCGCCCGGCGGTATCGACCAGGGTCTGGGGCAGCAGGCGCAGGCGCTCGAAGGCGGCGCGGTTGCCGCGCAAGCTCACCTCGTCCTCGGCGCCGCCGTCCACGTACTCAAAGATAAAGCGCGGAATGCGCCGCCGCGCGAGTTCGCGCAGGTCCGCGACGTTCAAGGCCCGCGCGATATTGCTGCCGCGAAATGCTCGCCGTTGCCAGGCCATGCGCGCGAGTTCCCTGTCAGGGGCCGCTCAGTAGAAGTTCACGTTGACTTGCGTGGCGTTGAAGGTGTTGGTCGCGCTGTCGTACTGACCGACTGCCACGAGAGTGTAAATCGCATTGGTGCCGTTGAAGGCTGCGGCCATTGCGGTGGCGAAGCTGGCGGCGCTGTTGCTCATGGTGACCGAAGTCTCGGTACCTACAACCGAGCTGGCGGTGGGTAAGCCGACTGCCAGTTGCAGGTTGGCCGGGGCGTAGGTGATCAGCGGGCTGGACGGCAGACTAGCGAGGTCCGCCATCGCGGGCCCGGTGGCGATGTAGTGCGTCAAGATGTTAGTGCTCTTGAGGTTCACTGTGAGGCCAGTGCTGTAGCTGGTGCTGGCGGTAAAGGGTGCGGTGGCCCCAGTGCTTCCCCATGTGACCACGAGCACCTGCGGGGTCGCTGTCCCGAGCGTGACAGCGGTTGCGGTGAAGTCCGGCGGCGCCGTGCCGAAGGCGGTCACCAGTCCGTCCACCTGCAGCACCGTGCCGGGGGCGGTGCCGCTCTCATCGATCGTGCCGGTGTTGACGACGTAGTTGGCCGCAGTGGCGTCCTGCGCCGCGGTTGCCCCGGTACCGGCGAAGCTGAACCCCGCCGGCACGAAGTTCTGCAGCGTCAACATGTTGAGTGTGGCGCTGCCGGGACTGGCCGAATTGAGGGTTCCCCACAGCCGTGTGGACTGCAGTCGTACAAACCCGGCGGTAGCATCGATTGACAGCGACGTGCCCGTGGTGTTGACGGTACCCTGGCCGAAGATCGTGACCTGCTGGCCGACCGACACGGCATCGGCGGTAAGCCCGGTGGCCGCTGAGCCGTCGATGGCCACGGTCGTGTCCGGGCCGACGGTGACGGTGGCTGTGGGGAAGAGCTGGATTTGATCCAGCGTCGTGAAATAGGTGCCGGCCGCAATGGTGAGGGTGTTTCCGGAGCGCGCACTGACGACGCCGCTGATGTCATCGGCGAGCGGATCTTGCAGGACGAGGCCAACATATACCGAGGTGGCATTGAAGGTCGGTGTTATCCCCGAGAGGTTGCCGAGCGTGCCGTAGGCCGCCACGAGGGTACTCTCAGGCTGTTTCGCGAGCTCGGCGAGGCCGGCAGCTCCGAAGAAGACGATACCGTTGATATTGAAGTAGGTCTGCGCGGTGATGTTCACCGTTTCGGCGCCGAGCGCCGAGACCTGATCGATGAATGGACGCGCATTCATGATGAAGCCGTTGGTGACGGACATTTCGGTCACGTACAGGCCGCGGGCCCGCATGGGCGTACTGTCGACCGCTGCCGGCGTCGCGTACATGAAGGGTTGCACCACGGCTTCTCCGGGCGAGACTGCCGTGTCGACGGTGTTGAGTGCTCCGAGGTTTAAGTTCAGCGCCAGTCGCGAGGATTGCTGCGAAGTGATGACCAGCGGGTTGTTCGGGTCGAGAGTCACGGTGATGATTGCGGTGGTCATCAGTGTGCCGGCGATGGTGAGCGCCTCTACTGGGACTGCCTGACCGCCTTCATCAACCCAGATGCTGGCGGAGGTGTAGTCGAGCGTGATGCTCACGGATACATAGCTGCCGATCGGCAGGGCTGGCGATCCGAGCAGTTCCGCGATGTCCGTGATCTGGGTGAAATCCACCGTCTGCGGTGTGGACAGCGGTTCGACCACGATGCCGTCGCTGCGGGTGAGAACGATGGAATCGATTCCGACCTGGTAGCTCAGAAACTGGTTGTTCGTGCTCTGCACGCTGATGACGGCGGTGCCGTAAATGATGATGGTGTTGCCCCCGCAGCCGGCAAACAGGGCGACCAATCCGACGCAGAGCAGGCGCAGCGCGCGCACGAGACGCGCCCGGTCAGTACGAACCACAATCATTTAGAGAATCCCCTTCAAAAAGCCGGCTGCTGCGCCAGACCCAAGCGGCACAGCTCGCTTAGAGGCGCGTCCGGGTGATACGTTCCCAGTCGTTACAGTGACTTACGTCCCGCCGACCGCTGGAAACGGGCTAGTCTACTAAGTTTCGGGGGGCTTAGTTGACCGTCAGCTGCGCGCTGGCGCTGGCGCTGGCTGCGCTGCGCAGGTCCACGGGCGTGGAATAGAACTGGCGGCTGAGCGTTCCGGAAGGGTTGCTCGAGTTCCAGGCGCGTACCGTCAGATAGTAGAGGGACGTGGCTGTGCTACCGGGGATGCCCGTGACCTGCACCGTGCCGCCACTGGCGAGCACCGTGTTGAGCGAGGCGCTCGCGACCAGCTGCCCGCCGTTACTCAGGAGCAGCTCGCCCTGGTTGTACTTGCCAGGGGTTGCAGGGCTGACCGTCGCGGCGAGTGAGGCTGAGGCGGTGCCCGAAGCGAGCGAGAGACCGGCCACGGTCACCACCTGTGTCGTGCCCGACGTGGTCGGAGCGGTAACCGGGATGCCCAGCATGCCGTCGGCATACATCGGCGCGGTGGCCGCAACCTGGTACGTGCCCGTGCCTTCCTTCGCTGGGGCACTCGCGACAGTTATGGTCGCGCCGCTCGAGACATAGGTGCCGGAATCTACGGTGCCCGCGGAGAGCAACTGCGGGTTCGCGAGATCCTGGTTGAAGGGGTCGATGGGGCTTGCCTCGATGACGTACGGGACTTCACTGGACGCCGTCAGCGTCTCGTAGAACGCCACTTCAGCGCCGGCCGGGAGCGCGGACGCGGCGGGCTGCGTGATGTTGGCGGAATAGGCCGTCGCAGCGCGGGGGATCAGCGTGCCGATAGAGACCAGATTGGTGGGTGTGATGGGCGTCAGGTTGTCGTCGGTGCCGGTCGTTGTCGTAGACGTCAACGTAGATGTAGACGTCAACGTAGATGTAGACGTCGAGGTGCCCAGAGTGCTCGTGCTGCTGCTGGTGCCGAAGGGCGGAATCTGGACTTGCTTGATGATAATGGTGGCGATGCCCGCACCGTGGATCACGAGATCGTAATAGGTGATGTTCGAGGAGTTCGCGACCAGCGGATAGAGGGTGAAAGTGCCATCGGAACTTACCGGCGTGCTGGTGACGACGTAATGGCGCGTGCCATCGGCGCTCAGCAGCTCCGCGCTCACCTGGAGGTCCGGCAGGCCCGAGGTGAGGTTCGTGTATCCGGTGAGGTTCGTGAGGGTCAGGGTTCCCTGGATCCCGCCGGACACGGACAGATCATAAACGCTGGCATGCGAGCTAAGCATCACGCCAGCGGCTCCGGACCCGCCGTAGGTGAAGGGGATCAGATCGCGCGCCCCATCGACGCTCAGCGCGAAGTTCACGGTCGTCGTCGTGCCCGAGGAGCCGGGCGTTGAGGTGGTAGTGGGCGTCGTGGTCGTCGTCGCAGTCGTCGTTGCGGTCGTGGACGCCGTACTTGCGGCGCCCAACTCTCCGCCGACGTCCCCGAGTGGCACCGACACTCCGGTCTGGATGGCGATGCCGGCGTTCGGGTTCAGCAGTTCAAGGGGCAGCTGCTGGGTCGTCCCGCTGCTGTCGACGTAGTCCGCCTCGCAGTTATAGAGCGCGCCGAGGGTCTGCGCGGAAAGTGTCAGCGGCGTAGAGGAATCGACGGGAATGAGCATCACCTGCGAGTACGACCCCGGCGCGAGATTCAGGTCCGTTGCCAGCCAGCCGAAATTGCCCGCGGAGTCGGCAACCAGGTCCACCGTCACGGGGGTGGATAGGGGAAACTGCACCCAGCCGCCATCGCTTGGTGTGGCGGTCGCACTGGCGTTGAACCATACCGCCTGGGCGGTGATGTACATATGCGAGTACTGGCTCGGCGTGTTGCCAATCGCAGACAGGTTGGTCCGCGAAGAGCAGCCGGCCAGCGCCACGCACAGGGCGAGGAATGAAGTTGCGAGGCAGGAGCGAATGGAGCGTGTCATACCGGTCCCTGTGCGTACTCCTTCGAGCGGCAAATCATGGCCTAAGTTGCAGAGGCTCGCAACGCGCAAGCCCATGACAAGTGTATGAAATTGTTCGCGGCGTGCGCTTCGGTGTGCGCCGCGTCTCAGGACCAGCTTTCTTCACAATTGGACGCACCGCAGTAAAGTCTGTAGAGTCCGCGCCGCGAAACATCCCTCTGGTGCGCGGTCAGCGCCTTGAGTTTCGCTCGCAGTCTGTCCATTGGCGCACTTCGATTCACTAACCGACGCTTCGCGCCTGACCGCCGCAGCAATTGAACCTGAATCTGGCGCGTGACCTTACGGTCGCGCGAATCCGGGGCGGGTGCTGCGGGCGAGCTTCTTAACTTGAGGTTTCTTTTACTTATGTCATTTACCGATCTTGGGCTCAAGCCCGAGTTGTTGCGTGCTGTCGCCGAAAAGGGCTACACCACTGTCACTCCTATTCAACGTGAAGCCATTCCCGCGGTGCTCGCCGGCCGCGATGTGCTCGCGGGCGCGCAGACCGGCACCGGCAAGACCGCCGCGTTCGNNTGGTGCTGACGCCGACGCGTGAACTCGCCGCGCAGGTGGCCGAGAGCGCGCACACCTACGGCAAGTACGCGGCCGTGCGCACCGTCGTCGTCTTCGGCGGCGTGAGCGACAAGCCGCAGATCGCGGCATTACGCAGCGGCTGCGACCTGCTGGTGGCGACACCCGGACGGCTGCTGGATCTTGCGCAGCAGCGCCTCCTGGATCTGAGCCAGGTCAGATGCCTGGTTCTCGATGAAGGCGATCGCATGCTCGACATGGGC
>PMHN01000372.1:645-3133 GCA_003156695.1 Gammaproteobacteria bacterium | reverse complement strand
AGCAGGAGACTCTTAATCTCTTGGTCGAAGGTTCAAGTCCTTCACGGCCCACCACTTTCCCTGTGAAATCCAAAACAAGCGCTGGCACGACAGCTCAAGCGGCTGCAACCCGGCGAGTTTGCGCACGTAGCGCCGCTCGGCGCGGGCCCGCGAGGACACCAGTTCGACCCGGCAGCTTCCTCAGCACATGGCGCTCATGAGTCTTCGAACCGCTTGATCACCGAATCGCCGGTAAATTGCTCGACGGCGTTGCCCGTCTTCGGATCGACTGTGTAGAGCAAGTCGGAGATCTCGTCGGCGTGGTCTTCCTCATCCTTTAGGATCTCCTCGAACATGCGGCGGCTCACTGGATCGGCGTCACCAAAGAACCTAACGATGTCGCCGTAGATCTTGATGACCACGCGCTCGGCCAGCAGGTCTTCACGCAGCAGATCCGCCAGCGTGTGACCGCTCTGGAAGGAGGAGAAGGCCCGTTTGCTGATGTCGTTGGGATCGAGATTAGGGACGCCGCCGAGCTGTTTGATACGGTCGGCGATCAGCTCCAGGTGCTTCTCCTCGTCTTGCCAATGCTCCTTGAAGAGTCCTTGTAACTGTTCCTGATGGATGGAGGTTGTCATGTAGTAGTGTTGCTTGTAGCGAAGCACGCAAATGATTTCCGAGGCCAGTGCCGCGTTTAGCAAGCCGTAGACCTTATCGAGTGGCAACGTGTAATACGGCGTGACTGGACCGTCTTGCATTGACTCGCGAACCTTGGCTTCGATGCCCTTGATGTCCGAGAGAATCGACATGGCAACCTCCTGTTGTGAAACGCTCGACATGTAATCGGTGCGATGCCCTGGATGAGCCGGACGTGGATGCGCAACGCGCGTGACAGCCAGGCTCGAGTCGCGCGAACTCAGCCCGCGGAGTGTGGCGCGACGCTCCGGAGACATTGTAATCAACAGACTTCAGCAGGGTACAGCCGGAGTCTCCTGCGGTGCTGCTCTGCTACTCGTCAGACTCAGACTCTGCTTTGGGCACGCGAGTTCGTGCTGTCGAGGACCGCACTCGGCCCGATCTGAGACGTTCAGGCCAGATCTTCTCTTGCCATCGCGGCTTCATGTTCCGTCGCACAGGCAGCCACCCGCCTCTACGTCGGGTTTATGTATTCCTGCGGAGCGACGCAGAGAGACAAGCAGCCTAATTTCGAGTACGACCAGCCAGACTGACCGCGCGGCCCGGGTCCTTGCTGCGCAGGCGAGCATGCGCGTTCAGTAACACATTGATTTTGCAGTAAATAGCGCGCCGGACGCGCTGCGTCGGTGCGCCCCGGCAGACGCCCGAGCCGAGGTTTCAATCAGCTATAATGCGGCGCATCCGACGCACGGCCGAGGTGCACGGCACGGGCGAAAGTGGCGGAANNGCGGAATTGGCAGACGCGCTGGACTTAGGATCCAGTGGGGTAACCCTTGAGAGTTCGAGTCTCTCCTTTCGCACCAGTTCTGCTGTACCAACGATGTGGGTTATGTAGTCGGGCGTGGCGAATGCCGCTCTCGTGGGCCTTTGAGGATTGACGATGCAGGTATCTATTTCTGACACCGGTGGACTCGGGCGGCGCCTGGAGGTGACCGTGCCGGCGACCGAGGTGAGCGCGGAGGTGCAGCAGCGCCTCGGGCGCTTGTCGCGCACCGCGCGACTGAAGGGCTTTCGGCCCGGCAAGGCGCCACTCGCCGTCGTCACCAGGCAGTTCGGCGAGCAGGTGCGCGCCGAGGTTGTGAGCGATCTCATGCGCAGCTCCTACACTCAGGCGCTAACCCAGGAAAAGCTCAAGCCCGCGGGTGGCCCACGCATCGAGCCCCTTTCGATGGACCCCGGTGCGGACCTGCGCTACGCGGCCCTCATCGAGGTGCTCCCGGAGGTGAAGATCAGCTCACCGGACGGGCTGAAAATTGAGCGGCCGACGGCGGCGGTTACCGAGGCGGACATCGATGCGATGATCGAGAACATGCGCCGCCAGCGGCCGGTGTTCACTGCGGTCGAACGCGCGGCCCGTGACTCCGATCGTGTCGTCGTGGACTACCAGGCACGCATCGATGGCAAGCCCTTCGAGGGCAGCGATGCCAGCGACATCAGCGTCATTCTCGGCAGCGGGCGGTCCATGCCGGAGCTCGAGGAGGGTCTGAAGGGCGCCGCCGCCGGCGAGCAACGCACCATTACCGCGTTATTCCCCGCCGGACATCCCAACAAGACGCTCGCCGGGAGATCGGCGGAGCTGCTGCTGTCCATTAAGAGGGTCGAAGAGCAATCTCTTCCGCCGGTCGACGAGGAATTCTGCAAGGCCTACGGTGTCGAAGACGGGGATCTCACGCAGATGCGTACCGAGGTGCGCAAGAGCATGGAGCGGGAACTCGCCGAGCTGATTCGTCACCGCGTGCGGGACCAGGTTCTCGAAGGACTCTACAAGGCCAATCCCCTGCAGCTGCCGCGCACCATGGTGCGCGGCAGCTGC
>PMHN01000372.1:273-634 GCA_003156695.1 Gammaproteobacteria bacterium | reverse complement strand
CGCGCGTGCGCACGCGGCTGGACGAGCTGGTCGCGAGTTACCCCGATCCGGAGGAGGCGCGGCGCGCGTACCAGCAAAGCCCGGACGCCATGCGGCAGCTTGAATCCGCAGCCCTCGAGGACCAGGTGGTTGATTGGGTGGTGGAGCGGGCCCATATCAACGAGCGGCCGATGAGTTTCTCCGAGGTCACCGGTTTCGGACGCGGCGCGCAAGAGCACGGCCACGACCACACGCATACACATACTCACGATCACGAGCAGGCGAGCGGCACATGAATGAACGTGGCTTGAATCTGGTTCCCATCGTCGTCGAGCAGACCGCGCGCGGCGAACGCGCTTACGACATCTACTCGCGCCTGCTC
>PMHN01000372.1:0-199 GCA_003156695.1 Gammaproteobacteria bacterium | reverse complement strand
GCATGGGCGCCGTGCTGCTCGCTGCTGGCGCTCATGGCAAGCGCTACTGCCTGCCGCATGCGCGCGTGATGATCCACCAGCCCCTGGGTGGCTTCCAGGGACAGGCGGCTGATATGGAGATCCACGCGAAGGAGATGCTCGAGACGCGCGACCGGTTGAACAAAATCCTCGCCAAGCACACCGGCCAGAGCGTGGAGCG
>PMHN01000283.1 GCA_003156695.1 Gammaproteobacteria bacterium | reverse complement strand
TGCGACCGCGCGCGGTGTCGTCAGTCTCCTGGGACACGCGCCCCTGTCGGTGGGCAACCCGCCGCGCTGGCACATCGAGGCGCTCAGCGGCAAGCAGGCGCCGCGGCTGCACTGGAGCCGCATCAATCACCTGGATACCGCAACGGTGGGCGATCACAAGGTATTGTGGGAGCTCAACCGCCACCAGTATCTACTGGCGCCGGCGTTGTGCTGGCTGCTCGAGCGTGACCCCCGCTCCTTTAACCTCATCGAGTCGCACCTGGAATCCTGGCTCGCGGACAACCCGCCGCGCCGCGGCGTCAACTGGGTGAGCAGTCTCGAGCTGGCCTTGCGCGCCATCACCTGGTGCTGGCTGCTGTGGCTGCTGCGGGAAGCGCCGTGGGATCAGGGCCTGCGCACGCGTCTGGCAGGGTCCCTGGAAGCGCACGGGCGGCAGATAGAACGCTATCTGTCGACTTACTACAGTCCCAACACGCACCTGACCGGCGAGGCGCTCGGCCTGTTTTACCTCGGCACGGTGCTAAGAGATTCACGCCACGCGCATCGCTGGCGAGCGAGGGGAGCCGCAATCCTCGAGTCTGCAATCGGGCGCCAGGTTCACCCCGACGGCGTCTACTTCGAGCAGGCAAGCCAGTACCAGCGCTACACGGCCGAGATCTACCTGCACTACCTGCTGCTCGCNNTACACGACACGAGAGGGGCTCGGAAGGCTGTTTACCGTGCTGCGCAGTGTGATCTCAGGCCGCGGATTCATGCCGCTGCTGGGTGACGACGACGGGGGGTTGTTACTGCCGCTGGATCAGCGGCCGCCGGATGATCTGCGCGCACTGCTCCTGGCGGGTGCGGTGGCGCTCGACCGGCCCGAACTCATCGCGCCCGGTGAGGCGCCTGCGACCTACGCTTACTGGTTATGTGGGATCGAGCGCACCGAGCGCCTGCTCGCCTCGCACGCCGCGCAGCCCCCCTGGCTCGATGTGTATTTTGCGAATGGTGGACTTGCGGTCCTACGCGACGGCTGGGACGCGCAGGCGGCTGTCGGCGTGATCGACGCGGGCCCACATGGCGCGTTGAGCTGCGGTCACAGTCACGCCGATGCTCTCGCGCTGACCATCGCTCTCGGGACGACGGAACTGTTCATCGATCGCGGGACGCTTACATATACCGGCGCGCAGAGGGACGAGTTTCGTTCCACCGCATCACACAACACGCTGGAGATCGATGGCGCATCGTCGGTAACTCCGGGCGCGGCCTTCAAGTGGCTGCCGGGAGTTCCTCCACGACCGCAGGCCGCGGTGTATGCGAGCGCGTACTTCAGCGGCTTTTCAGGCCGCGCGACCGGTCAACTCGTCGGCGGGCGGCCTTCCTCCCATCAGCGGCGCGTGCTGCACCGGCGCGGCGGCGCGTGGGTGATTCAAGACCGCGGGGCGCGCGCGGCGGCGCGCGGCGGCACGCTGCGCTGGCAACTGCCGGCTGAACTGCTGGCCGAGTTCCTCACCGCGGAGTCGATCGGCGTGCGCAGCCGCGCGGGTGTCGCAGTTGCGACGGTCTTCATGCGCGGGTCCTCCGCACCACGCATCGTGACGAGGGATGTGTCGTCGCGGCTCGGTCATCGCGCTGCAGCGCCATGTCTGGAGCTGGACCTCGACGCCTCGCTGGAGGCGCTCACCATCGTGGTTCCGGCGGCGCCTCAAGGCGAATTCGTCAACATCGAGACCGACCGCGGGCTCGCGCCGACCTGCATTGCATGGAGCGACTGCGGCGGGCGACATCGCCTCATCAGCGGTTCGCTGCCGCAGGCGGGAGGGCTGCCGGAAGCGTCGATTCCGGGTGCTGATCTGGTGTGGTGGATTCAGCGCCCGGGCGACGCCGCACGCGGCGATTTGATCGCGGCCATGCCGCCCGGGAAGCCGCCGGCCCCGGACGCTGCGCAACTCGTCACGGATCTGCCGGGGCAGTCTGGCAAAATGACTGTTTTCGAGCACGCCGATGGCCGATGGGGCCCTGTAAGGATCGAGGAGCCCCGGCGCGGTTACCCACCTGAGCTAGGACAGTAGTGTTATGTGTGGCATTTGCGGCATCGTCAGTGTGAGCGCGGGGGTCCCCGACCGGGGTCTCATCGAGCGCATGCGCGATTCCATCGCGCACCGCGGACCGGATGGAGCCGGACTGTACCTCGCCCCCGGGGTGGGGCTGGGTCACCGGCGACTGAGCATCGTGGACGTGGCCCGCGGCCAGCAGCCGATGTACAGCGAGGATCAACACTTGGTCATCGTTTACAACGGCGAGGTATTCAATCACCCAACGCTGATGCCCGAACTCGAAGCGGCGGGCGTTCGCTATCGCACGCGCTCGGACACCGAGACGATAATTCACCTGTACGAGCGCGTGGCAGATCGCGCGGTCGAGCACATGCGTGGCATGTTCGCATTCGCCATCTGGGACAGCCGCGAGCGGCGGCTGTTCCTCGCCGTCGACCGCTACGGTGTGAAACCTCTCTATTACGCTTTGCGGCCCGACGGCACTCTCATCTTTGGCTCCGAGATCAAGGCACTCCTGCCGGCGCTCGGCGGCTACCCGACCCTGAACCGGCAGGTGCNNGCGGGCGTATCACCCTGCGCCAGTACTGGGACATCCACTTTGCCGATGAGCTCAGAGCGCCCGCGGCGGGCTCGGCGGTGGAGCGGGCCATGGTCGAAGAATACCGCGAACGCTTCACCGAAGCGGTCCGCCTGCGCCTCATGAGCGACGTGCCGCTGGGAGTGTTTCTCTCCGGAGGAATCGATTCGGCGGCAATTACCGCCACCATGGCTACCCTGGTGAAAGAGCCGATCCGCACTTTCTCGATGGGGTTCGCCGAGCGCGAGGCCAATGAGTTGGCATACGCACGGCTCGTCGCCGGCCCCTGTCGCACCGAGCATCGCGAGGTCGTCGTCACTCCGGAAGAATTCTTTGCGGAGCTGCCGCGCCTGGTGTGGCACGAGGATGAGCCCATCGCACATCCATCGAGCCTCGCCCTGTACTTCGTTTCGCAGCTGGCCGCGCGTCACGTGAAGGTGGTACTCACCGGCGAAGGAAGCGATGAAACGCTCGCCGGCTACAATCGCTATCGCGTGACTGAGTACAACGCCCGGCTGGGCGCGCTCTACCAGCGCTACCTGCCGGAGTTTGCGCGCCGCGGTGTGAGCCGCGGCCTGCTCGCCCTGCCGCGCACCTGGCGCGTCCGGCAACGCGCCTCACGCACCTTCCTGCTGCGCGGGGCGGATCTCGACGAGCTGTATTTCGACAATTTCGCCGTGTTCGGGCGCGCGGCCCAGCATGAGCTGCTCGCGCCCGAGCTGCGCTCGGAGCTTGCATCCGTCGATCCGTACGCTGCATACCACACCGCGCTGGCGCGTGTCGGCGGCAAGCCGCTCGTATCCCAGCTCCTGTACGCCGACGTCAAGACCTATCTACGCGAGCTGCTGATGAAGCAGGACCAGATGAGCATGGCCGCCTCGATCGAGAGCCGTGTGCCGTTTCTGGATCATCCGCTGACGGAATGGGTTGCCGGGCTCCCGCAGGCGATGAAGCTGCGGGGCACGACCACCAAGTGGATCCTGCGGCGCGCAATGCAAGGGCGCCTGCCGCCGCCGATTCTCGCGCGCAGGAAGATGGGCTTCCCGGTGCCTATTGGCGCGTGGCTGCGCGGCGCCTGGCGGCCGCTGCTTAATGAGTACGTGAGCGGGCCGCGCGCCCGCGCCCGCGGCCTGTTTGATGCGCCCACGGTCGAGCGGCTGGTCGGTGAGCACTCGGCCGGGTTCAATCACTCCGAGCGACTGTGGGCATTGTTGACGTTCGAGATCTGGGCACGGGTGTTCCTCGACGGTGAGGCGCCCTGGTCGCTCGAGCTGCCCCTGCGGCGCGCGGCCTAGCGCATGCGCATTCTGTGGATCAAGACGGAGCTACTGCATCCGGTCGACAAGGGCGGACGTATCCGTACCTACCAGATGCTGCGCTCGCTGCTGCGGCAGCATCACGTTACCTATCTGTGTCTGGACGACGGCCTCGCGGCGGGCGACGCTCGCGAGCGCGCCCGAGAGTATGCGCAGGAAGTAGTGGTGGTGCCGTTCCGGCCGCCTGCGAAATCAGGCGCCGGCTTCTTCGCGGCCCTGCTGCGCAACCTCTTCTCACCGCTCCCCTACGCGATCGCCCGCTACAATTCGCCCGCGCTGCGTGCGCAGGTGCGCCGGCTTGCCGGCGCCGCCGATCTGATCGTCTGCGACTTCCTCTTCCCATCGCTGAACGTGCCGGACGGGCTGCCCGCACCAGCCGTGCTTTTTCAGCACAATGTCGAGGCCATGATCTGGGAGCGCCATGCTGCGGTATCGCAGAATCCGCTGCGCCGCGCCTACATGCGGCTGCAATGGCGACGCATGCTGCGGTACGAGCAGTACGAGTGCCGGCGGTTCGCGCACGTGATCGCCGTCTCGGAAGTCGATGCACAGGTGATGCGCCACTCGTACGGCGTGGCCTCGGTGGGTGACGTGCCGACCNNCTCGTATGGCGTGACTTCGGTGGGTGACGTGCCGACCGGTGTTGATCTGGAGTATTTCAAGCCTTCGCGGCCGCGACCGCAGGGCGGCCGCGAGCTGGTGTTCGTCGGCTCGATGGACTGGATGCCAAACGACGAAGGCATCCGTTGGTTCGCCAGCGAGGTTTTCGGACGTATTCGGGAGCGGGTAGCCGACGCGCGTCTCACGGTGGTCGGGCGCTCGCCCTCCCCCGCCATGCGCGAGCTCGCCGCGAGCAATCCCGCCATCGAGGTGACGGGTACCGTGCCGGACGTGCGCCCCTTTCTCGAGCGCGCCGCCGTCAGCGTGGTGCCGCTGCGCGTCGGCGGCGGCACGCGTCTGAAGATCTACGAGGCGATGGCCATGGGCGCTCCGGTTGTCGCAACGACCATCGGTGCCGAGGGCCTGCCGCTGCGCAGCGGTGAGCACCTGTTGATTGCGGACAGCGTCGCGGACCAGGTTGCCGCGATTGCCTCGCTCCTCACCGATCGGGCGCGAGCCGAACGGCTGGCCGCCAGCGCCCTGCGCTTCGTGCACGAGCACTGCAGCTGGGATGCGGTTGCCGAGTGTTTTCTTTCCCAGTGTCCCGCCCGGCATGCCGCGCGCGAGTCTTCGTACAAGGATCAGGTCGCATGAGTGATTCAGTCAGTGTGTTCGGTCTCGGCTATGTGGGCTGCGTATCAGCGGCCTGCTTCGCGAGCGAAGGTCACCGGGTTATCGGTGTCGATGTTTCCGGGGCGAAGGTCGAGCAGATCAACGCCGGCCGCAGCACCATCGTCGAGGAGGGCATAGCCGCGCTGGTGGCCGAAGGGGTCGCGGCGGGTCGCCTGTCCGCGACCACCGATGTGCGTGCGGCGGTNNGGCAGCATCGACCTGGCGTACGTCGTGCGCGTCTCGCAGCAGATCGGCGCGGCGCTGCGCGAGAAGGGGCGCTGGCACACGGTGGTGATCCGCAGCACCGTGATGCCGGGCACGATTGATGCGCACGTCATACCCGCGATCGAGGCCGCGTCCGGGCTCACACACGGCAACGGTTTTGCCGTGTGCTCGAATCCGGAGTTCCTCCGGGAGGGTACCTCGATCAAGGACTTCCGCGAGCCCCCGTTCACGCTGATCGGAGCCATTGATCCGGCCCATGCCGTGCCGGTCGCAGCTCTGTATGCGAACCTTACCGCGCCCTGTCACATCGTGGCGCTGCGGGTCGCGGAAATGGTGAAGTACTCCTGCAACTGCTTCCACGGACTGAAGGTCGGGTTCGCCAACGAGATCGGCAATCTGTGCAAGGTCATGGGCGTCGACAGCCACGAGGTGATGCGGCTGTTCTGCGAGGACAAGAAACTCAATATCTCGACGGCCTATCTGCGGCCGGGCTTCGCGTTCGGCGGCTCCTGCCTGCCCAAGGACCTGCGCGCCATCGTGCATCGCGGGCGGCTGGAAGATGTTCCGATGCCGATTCTCGAGGCGGTGCTCGACAGCAATCGCCGGCAGATCGAGCGCGCCTTCCAGATGGTCATGGCGGGCGGGTCGAAACGCGTTGGAATCCTCGGTCTGGCGTTCAAGGCGGGCACCGACGACCTGCGCGAGTCACCAACCGTGTCGCTGGTGGAGA
>PMHN01000368.1 GCA_003156695.1 Gammaproteobacteria bacterium | reverse complement strand
CGCCGCGCCTCGGCGATGCGTGCCCCCATGGGCTCGCCGCGATAATCGAAGGACTGCGAGGTGTAGTTGTCGACCCCGGGGGGCACCCAGCCGTAGGCGGGCAGCTCTCCCACCCGCAGCACGCGTTCCACCAGCATCTCGCGGTCAATGACCAGGGACAGCGCCCGGCGCAGCTTCGGGTTGTCGCGAAATGGCGCGCGGCGCAGGTTGAAGCCGTACATGTAGGTCGAGAGCTGGGGACCCACGTGCAGCTGATCGGCGAGGTTTGCCTTGATCCAGTCGAACTGCCCACGCGGCACGACCGCCGTGACCTGCAGCTCCCCGCCGCGATAGCGCGCCAGCTCCGCGTTCTCATCCGAAATGGGCAGATACTTCACGCCATCCAGGCGCGTCGCCGCGTCGTTCCAGTAGGAGTGATTGCGCGCCGCCAGGATGTACGAGCCCTGCACCCACTCCTTGAGCACGAAGGCGCCATTGGAGACCATCACGCCCGCTCGTGCGTAGCCGTCCGCGGAGCGCGCCAACGTCGGGCGGTGCACGGGGCAGGTGCTCGGGTGCGACAGGAGCGCCGGCAGGTACAGCGCGGGCGAGGCGAGCGTCACGACCACGGTGGAGTCATCGGGGGCGGCCACGCCGAGCGACTGCGGCGGCTTCCTGCCCGTGATGATGTCGTTGGTGTTGGCGATGACGTCGATGTACTGCGCGTACGCGGAAGCCGTCGCGGGATTCACCAGCCGCTGCAGCCCCGCCACGAAATCCGCGGCCACCACCCGATCGCCGTTCGACCAGCGCGCCTCGGGGCGCAGCTTGAACGTCCAGATGAGGCCATCTGCACTCGCGCTCCAGGAGCGCGCGACGCCGGGCGCAGCGTCGGCGTGGTGGTCGAGCGTGGTCAGCCCTTCACACAGATCGCGCACGATGTTCTGGGCCTCGGCGCCGCGGACCTTCTGGGGATCGAGGGAGTCTGGATCGGGTCCCACGCCCCGCACCAGGATCGCCGGCTGCGACTCGCTGCTCCCGGCTGCGCGAGCGCCCTCATGCCGATTACAGCCTGTCAGTGAACCAATCAGGCATATAACTGCGGGGATTAGTATTGTAGGAGAAACAGTTTCGAGGGATTTTCGGCCCGCATGCGCCTCACCGCGTGCCCCAGCACGCGCAGCTTTCATTGCCCGCGCGTCCGGCTCGCGTTGATTTCGCCCCGTAGCTTTTCCGTGGCGCGCCGCGCCGCGCTCGCGAAGTCCTCGCCCTGCGAGGCGTACAGGATGCTGCGCGAGGAACTGATGATGAGGCCGGTGCCGTTTGAGGTCTGACCGTTGTGCACGACCTGCGCGACGTCGCCGCCTTGCGCACCCACCCCCGGCACCAGCAGCGGCATGTCGCCCACCAGGGCTCGCACCTGCGCGAGCTCGCGCGGGTAGGTCGCACCAACAACCAGGAGACAATTGCCGCGCGAGTTCCAGCGCTGCGCGGTCAACTGCGCCACCACCTGGTAGAGCGGTCGCCCGTCGACGAGTAGATCCTGCAGATCGCCCGCCCCGGGGTTGGACGTGCGGCACAGGATGATGACGCCCTTGTCCGCATGCCGCAGGTACGGCTCCAGTGAATCCCCGCCGAGGTAGGGATTGACGGTTACGGCGTCGGCGCCGTACCGCTCGAACGCCTCGATGGCATAGCGCTCGGCGGTGTTACCGACATCGCCGCGCTTGGAGTCGAGGATGACCGGCACCGCCGGGTGGGCTTTGTGGATGTACTCGATGGTGCGCTCGAGCTGGTCCTCGGCCTCGCACGCGGCGTAGTGCGCAAACTGCGGCTTGTAGGCGCACACCAGATCCGCGGTGGCGTCGATGATGGCCTTGTTGAACTGGAAAATCGGCGAGGCTGCCGCGGCCAGCTGGCGCGGCAGGCGCTCGATCTCAGGATCGAGCCCCACGCACACCAGTGAATCGTTCTTGTGCCAGGCTTCGCCGAGCGCCTGGATGAAGGTACTCATGCGGCCCTGAACGCGCGGGCTGCGGAGCGCTTCTTCAGGTGCACCAGCAGGATCGACACCGCCGCCGGCGTCACGCCCGGGATGCGCCCGGCCTGGCCGACCGTGAGCGGGCGGCTCTCGCTGAGCTTCTGGCGCACCTCGTGCGACAGGCCGGCGAGCGCACCATAGTCGAGGTCGGCTGGCAGCGCCGTTTCCTCGTTGCTCCTGGCGCGCTCGATTTCGTCCTGCTGCCGCTCGATGTAGCCGGCATAACGCGCGCGCACTTCGACCTGGATCCGCACCTGGGCCGCCAGGCGATCATCCAGCGCGACCGCGTCCGGGCCGCACCACACCGGCGCGCCCGCGATTTCGATGAGGGCGTCGTAGCTCACCTCGGGCCGCCGCAGCAGCTCGAAGGCTGAAGCGTCGCGCCCCAGCGCGCCGCCCAGAACACGCTCCGCCCAGGCCGCCGGCACGTCCGCCGGCTTTACGCGGCGCGCGCTGAGGCGAGCGACCTCAAGCTCCGTCAAGCGCGCTTTCGCCTCGAAGAGTCCCCAGCGCTCGTCGTCGACGAGACCGAGCTCCCGGCCCTTCGGTGTCAGGCGCAGGTCGGCATTGTCCTCGCGCAGCAGCAGGCGGTGCTCCGCGCGGCTGGTGAACATGCGATACGGCTCGCGCGTGCCCTGCGTGACGAGGTCATCGATGAGCACGCCCAGGTATGCCTCACTGCGCTTCGGCTGCCAGGGCTCCCGTTGCTTCACGGCAAGCGCGGCATTGATACCGGCGACGAGTCCCTGGGCGGCGGCCTCCTCGTAGCCGGTGGTGCCGTTGATCTGGCCGGCGAAGTAGAGGCCCTCGAGCGCGCGCGTCTGCAGCGATGGCTTCAGGTCCCGCGGATCAAAGAAGTCGTATTCGATGGCGTACCCGGGACGCGTGAGATGCGCGTGCTCGAAGCCGCGGATGGTGCGCACGAACTCGCACTGCACATCGAAGGGCAGGCTGGTGGAGATCCCGTTCGGATAGATCTCGTGGGTAGTGAGCCCTTCGGGCTCGACGAAAATCTGGTGCGACGTCTTTTGCGCGAAGCGCACGACCTTGTCCTCGACCGACGGGCAGTAGCGCAGACCCACCCCCTCGATCACGCCGGTGAACAGGGGCGAGCGATCCGTCGCGACACGGATTATGTCGTGTGTGCGCCCATTGGTGCTTGTAATGAAACAATTAACCTGTTCCGGATGCTCGTTGGCCCGCCCAAGGAACGAGAACACAGGCGTTGGCGTATCACCGGGCTGCACCGTCATGACGGACCGATCGATCGTGCGCCCGTCAATGCGCGGGGGCGTGCCGGTCTTCAGGCGCGCAACACGCAAGGGCAACTCGCGCAGGCGCGATGCGAGACGGTTGGAGGGCGGGTCGCCGGCTCTGCCACCTTCGTACTGCGTGAGGCCGACGTGGATGCGTCCGCCCAGGAACGTGCCGACGGTGAGCACTACCGATGGCGCCTCGAAGGTAATTCCCGTGGCGGTGACCACGCCGCGCACGCGGCCGCCGGTCACCACGAGATCCGCCGCTTCCTGCTGGAAGAGCGACAGGTGCGGCTGGTTCTCGAGCAGGGTGCGGATCGCCTGGCGGTACAGCTGCCGGTCGGCCTGGGCACGCGTCGCACGCACCGCCGGCCCCTTGCTCGCGTTCAGGGTGCGGAACTGGATGCCGGCGCGGTCCGTGGCACGCGCCATCGCCCCGCCGAGCGCATCGATCTCGCGCACCAGGTGACCCTTGCCGATGCCCCCGATGGCCGGATTGCAGCTCATCTGTCCGAGCGTCTCGATGCTTTGAGTCAGGAGTAGCGTACGGGCGCCCAGGCNNACGTCGAAGCTTTCGCGGTTGGGTGTAGGAAGCTGGCTCACGGTGCGATGGCTGGCATGTTGGGGCCGCGTATTGTAGCTGGCGGGCAGCCGATGACATCATGAGCCACACCTGATGCCGAACTACCTCCCCCGTCTTGGCGCCCTGCTCATCCTGGGGCTGGTCGCGGCGAGCCAGGCGCCGGCGGCAGCGCCGCCTCCAGAACTCACCGCGTGCGAACTCGAGCACCCGTTGCATCTTGCGACGGTGGCGGCGCAGTGCATGGAACTCAGCGTCCCGGAAAATCTCGAGCGACCGTCCGGCCGGCAGATCCGGCTGCACGTCGCCGTCGTNNCGCAACAAGCGCCCGGATCCCCTGTTGGTGCTGGCGGGCGGCCCCGGCATGGCGGCGGGCGCCTTCTACGCGGAAAGCGCGGGCGCCTTTGCGCGCATTCACCGCGATCGGGATATCGTGCTCGTGGACCAGCGCGGCACCGGCATGTCCCACGCGCTCAACTGCGCGCTGTCCGAGGAGGAGCTCTACAGCGAGAACGACGCACTGCTGCTGTCACAGACGCAGCGCTGTCTTGCCACGCTCGCCCCGCTCGCCGACGTCGCGCAGTACACCACGAGCGTAGCGGTGCAGGACCTGGAGCGGGTGCGCGCCGCCTTCGGCTACCAGCAGGTGAACCTCTACGGCGTGTCCTATGGCACGCGCGTCGCGCAGCACTACCTGCGCCGCTTCCCCGCGCACACGCGCGCCGTGGTGCTCGACGGCGTCGTGCCGCCCGAGGTCGCACTCGGCGCGTCCGCGGCCGAGGACGCCGAGAATGCGCTCATGGGCACCTTCACGCGCTGCGTGCACGACGCCTTGTGCCACGCGCGTTTCGGAGACCCCGCCGTTACCTACCGACAGCTGCGCGCGGCGCTCGCGCTGCATGCCGTGCCCGTCAACCTCCCCGACCCGACCTCCGGTGAGCCGCTGCACGTGGATTTCACCGCCCAGCACCTCGCGGCGGTGCTGCGTTTCCTGATCTACGCGCCGCAAGGTACGGCGCTCCTGCCACTGTTGCTGCACGAGGCCGACGCCGCCCACGACTTCACGCCACTGGCGGCGCAGTTTCGCCTCATCAGCCGCGCCTACGCCGGTGAATTCGCCATCGGCATGCACAACACGGTGGTGTGCTCCGAGGACGTGCCGTTTTACCCGACGCAGTCCGTCGACCGCGCAGCGCTCGAGCGCACCTTCATGGGCACGCGCCAGCTGGATGGTCTGGCCACGCTGTGCCGCGTCTGGCCGCGCGGGCCGGTGGACGCCGACTTTCACGAGCCACTGCAAAGCGACGTGCCGGTGCTGCTCTTGTCGGGGAGCGATGACCCGGTGACCCCGCCGGCATTCGCGCAGCAGGCGCGGCGCGGCCTGCATCACAGCCTGAGCCTGGTGCTGCCGGGCTTCGGGCACTCACAGCTCGCCTCGCCGTGCGTGGCGCGCCTGCTCGAGCGCTTCTACGCAAGCGCGACGGTCGATGGCCTGGATGTCGCCTGCACGCGGGAGGCGCGGCCGCAGGCGTTCTTCATTTCCCGCAATGGCCCGGGGCCATAGGACTTAGGGCGCGCGCGTGATCGCAGCCAACAATCTCGACAAACGCTTCGGTGCGGTGGTCGCCGTGCGGGACCTGAGCCTGCGCGCGCGCGACGGGCGCATCACCGGGCTCCTGGGGCCGAACGGCGCCG
>PMHN01000118.1 GCA_003156695.1 Gammaproteobacteria bacterium | reverse complement strand
CGCGCAGCGTCGATGTCGAGCGTTTCGCCGTACCGCTCGAGCTCGCGCGCTCCTTCGCGGATGTGAATCGCGGCCTCTTCCAGCAGAGGCAGGAGGGCCGCGAGCTTCGGATCCAGACCCGTCAGCCCCTTCAAAGCCTGCAACGCCCGGCTGACACCCGCGTGGGCGCTGCCTGCCTCGTTCTCATATAACTCCGTGAGGGCGGCCTGCGTTCCCTGTGCGAGGCGGCCGCGGTTGGCAAGGCGCACGCGCTCCTCGGTCAGAGTTTCGATCTCGCCGTCGCCAAGCCCGAGTGCCTGCAGCTCTTGGCCCTGGTAGCGCAGCAATTCCAGCTTNNGCATCCCGGTCGCGCGCCTCGCTCTCCAGGTGCAGCGTGCGGTTCAGGAGCTCCAGCCACACGCGGTGGGCGATTCCCACCTGGTCGGTGAGGGGGATGAGCGCGCCATAGCCGTCGAGCAGCTCGCGTTGTGCGGCGCCGCGCGTGAGCGACTGGAATTCATGCTGGCCGTGGATATCGATGAGGAGGTCACCCGCCTCGCGCAGCAGCTGCACCGGCACGGACTGCCCGTTGAGATAGGCGCGCGAGCGGCCATCGGTGGCCACGACGCGCCGCACGATGAGCTCGCCGGCGCCGCCGATCGATTGTGCTTCCAGCCATTGCTTGAGTGCCGCCGGCGCCTGCGCGAGATCGAAGGTTGCCGACACCTCCGCACGCTCGGCGCCGTGGCGCACCACCTCGGCACCGGCGCGGCCGCCGGCGAGCAGCTGCAGCGCATCCACCAGGATGGACTTGCCCGCGCCGGTTTCCCCGGTGAGCACGGTGAGACCGCTGCGCAGCTCCAGTTCCACCGCGTCGATGATGGCGAAATCGCGAATCTGCAGGTGAGTCAGCATTTGTCAGCGCTCGAAGCTGCCGCGGCCCCAGTGGAGCTTGGAGCGCAGCAGCTTGTAGTAGTCCTGGCCTGGCGGGTGCAGCAGCGTCACGCGTTCGGCCGCGCTGCTGATCTGCAGTCGATCCCCGGGAGCCAGCGCTCCGAGCAGCATGCCGTCACAGGTGACGTGCGCGTGCGTGTCGGGCCGCTCGAGCAGCCTCACCTCGACCGTCGAGCGTGCGGATACCACGATCGGCCGGTCGGAGAGGGTGTGCGCGCAGATTGGCGCGATGACCAGTGCATCCAGGTGCGGTTCCAGGATCGGGCCGCCGCAGGACAGCGCATAAGCCGTGGAGCCCGTGGGGCTCGCGATAATGATCCCGTCGCCATCATGCGTGTTGACGTAGGTGCCGTTGACGCGGGTCTCGAATTCCAGCGTGCGGCCGGTATCGTGCTTTTGCATGACCACATCGTTGAGCGCGAAGGCCTGCGCGACGGGACCGGCTGCGGCGTGCAGCTGCGCGCGCAGCAGTGGCCGCTCGTCCGCCTGTAGCTTCCCGGCGAGGGCCGCATCCACGGCCGCCAGCATGTCCTGGGGCATGACGTCGGTGAGAAAGCCCAGGCGTCCCCGGTTGACCCCGAGCAGCGGCACCTGGTGGCCGGCGACCAGCCGCGCCGCGTAGAGCAATGTCCCGTCACCCCCGATGGCGATGACCAGATCCGCGCGCGCCCCGATCTCACGCTCGGGGATACGCGTAACCAGCGCGCCGGCGGGCCCGAGCGCGGCGTCCGCGGCCGCCAGCACGGCGACCCCGCGGCTCGCGAGGTGCGGCAGCAGCGCGCCGACGCTCTCCGCGATGCGCGGATCCGAGAATCGGCCGACTATCGCGCAGTTGTGTACCGCAGAGGCCATGGCACTTAACGTAACCTCAAAGCCTCCCAGGCGAAGTGCAGTCTTTGTAGCATGCGCGCCGCGCCGGCAGCCAATGCGCCGTTGTAATGCGTGCGGGCCGTCGCATCGCTTGACGGTCGGGCAAGCGCGACGCTAGCTTGCCTGCTATGGGGCACGAAGCGGGGGACGAGGCCTTAAGCGAGCGGGCTCAGCGCCTGCTCAGGATACTCATCGAGAGCTACATCCGCGACGGCCAGCCGGTCGGCTCGCGTGCCCTGTCGCGTGAATCGGGGCTGCAGTTGAGCTCGGCGACCATCCGCAACGTAATGGCCGACCTGGAAGAACTCGGGTTCGTGGCCTCCCCGCATACCTCCGCCGGGCGCGTGCCGACCGACAAGGGCTATCGGTTTTTCGTCGACACGCTGCTGCAGCTGCGTGGGCCGGATGAGACGGCGAACGCGGAAATGCGCCGCCAGTTCGAAGCGAGCCGTGACAGTTCCACCGATCTTATCGCGAGCGTCTCGCAGCTCTTGTCCTCGGTCACGCAGCTTGCCGGGGTGGTCACCGTCCCGCGCACCCGGCAGGCCTCGATCACCCAGATCGAATTCGTCGCGCTGTCGGAGAATCGCGTGCTGGTGGTGCTGGTGTTCAACGAGCGCGAGGTCCAGAACCGCATAATCCAGCTCGAACGCCACTACCCGGCCGATGAGCTGAAACGTGCTACCAACTACCTGAACGAGCAGTTCCGCGGCCGCTCGCTGCGCCAGGTGCGACAGGAGATCCTGCGCCAGCTGTCCGAGGCGCACGCGCACCTGAACCAGATCATGCTGGATGCGATTTCCATGGCGCAGCAGGTGTTCGAGGGCGGCGCTGAGAGCCGCCTCGAGTACGTCATCAAAGGCGAGACCAATCTCATGGGAGCTGCGGATCTCACCAGCGTGGAGAAGCTGCGGCGCCTGTTCGAGGCATTCAACGAGAAGCGCGATTTCCTGAATCTGCTCGATCAGAGCCTCAAGGCCGAGGGGGTGCAGATCTTCATCGGCCACGAATCCGGTTACCACATACTCGACGACTGCAGCGTGGTTACCGCCCCGTACGCCGACAGCGACGGAGTCGTGGGCGTGCTGGGCGTGATAGGTCCCACGCGCATGGCCTATGAACGGGTCATACCAATCGTCGATATGACGGCTAAACTGCTCGGCGCCGCCTTGAAATCACGGCGCTGACCCCCACGCTGGCCCGCCTGGCACGAGTGCGCGCCTGGGTCAGCGGGCGCATTTCGTGGGCCTTGCGAGCACAGATTTTCGGGAGGTTTGTCTTAAGATGACCGAGAACACGGGGGCTGAAGCCACCGAGATATTGCCCGAGACGGCGGCGCAGCTGGTGGAACTGGAGCGCCTGCAGCGCTCCCTCGCCGACGCCGAAGAGCGCGCCAAGAGTCACTGGGAGCAGTACCTGCGCGCCCTGGCCGAGCTCGACAACGTGCGCAAGCGCGCCGCCCGCGACATCGAGGCGGCGAACCGCTACGGGCTGGAGAAGTTCGCCGCGGAACTGCTGCCGGTTAAGGACACCCTGGAACTTGCCGTGCAGAACGCCGCCCGGGCGGATGCCGCCAGCCTCAAGGAGGGGCAGGAGGCGACGCTGCAGCTTCTGTCCCGGGCGCTCGAGCGGCTCGGAGTTACCCTCATTAACCCGCAGGGGCAGCCCTTCGACCCTGCGCGTCACGAGGCCATGATGGCCCAGGAATCCAGGGAGGCGCCGCCCGATTCGGTGCTGCAGGTGGTGCAGCCCGGATACGAGCTTAACGGCCGCTTGCTGCGTCCGGCGCGGGTTATTGTCGCCCGCGCCCCCAACGGGGCTTGAAAGCCCGCCGCCTCACCCTTAAGAAGCAGAGCTGGAACACCCGGAGTGAAGAGCCATGGCTAAGGTAATCGGTATCGACCTCGGCACGACCAACTCGTGCGTCGCAATCATGGAAGGCGGCAAGCCTCGCGTGATCGAGAACAGCGAGGGCGACCGCACGACCCCTTCAATCGTTGCCTTCACCAAGGACAACGAAGTGCTGGTGGGCCAGCCGGCCAAGCGCCAGGCGGTGACCAACCCGCACAACACCCTGTCTGCGATCAAGCGCCTGATCGGGCGCAAGTTCGAGGACGAGGTGGTGCAGCGCGACATCAAGATGGTCCCGTACCAGATTGTCCGTGCCGACAACGGCGACGCCTGGGTCGACGTACAGGGCAAGAAAATGGCGCCGCCGGAGATTTCCGCGCGTGTGCTGATGAAAATGAAGAAGACCGCCGAGGACTACCTGGGTGAGGCGGTCACCGAGGCGGTCATCACGGTGCCGGCGTATTTCAACGATTCCCAGCGCCAGGCGACCAAGGACGCCGGC
>PMHN01000160.1 GCA_003156695.1 Gammaproteobacteria bacterium | reverse complement strand
GCCCCTGCTGTTGCTTCATGGCGTCCTCACCGCGTCAGCACGATCGCCGCCTCGGCCGGCCAACTTAGCCACACTTGATCGTCGAAGCCGACCGCGCGCCCGGCATGGCCGCCCACATTGGCGATCACCACCTTCACCTGAAAGCCGTCGCGGATGCGCAGCTTGTAGATCGAGACGTCGCCGAGATAGCCGATATCGACGACGGTGCCGGCGACGCAATTGTCCAGGCCCGGCAGCGGCGGCTCGCGGCTGATGNNCGTCCGGCTTCACCGCCACGCGCAGGCGTCCGGCCGCCGTGCCCTCGATGCTCAAGCCGTCGTCGCCGAGGCGGCCCGCGAACAAATTGACGTCGCCGATGAAGTCGGCGACCCAGCGCGAGTTCGGCTGCTCATAGATTGCGGCGGGCGGCGCGACCTGGATGAGCCGGCCGCTATCCATCACGGGGATGCGGTCGGCGACCGTCATCGCTTCACTCTGATCGTGGGTGACGATAATGAAGGTGAAGCCGACTTTGCGCTGCAATTCCATCAGCTCGAACTGCGTCTCGCCGCGCAGCTTCTTGTCGAGTGCCGCCATCGGCTACNNTGGCGCTGGCCGCCGGAAAGCTCATGCGGCTTGCGGCCGCCGAAGCCTTCGAGTTTCACCAGGGCGACCATGTCGGCGACACGCCGGTCGATCTCGCGCTTCGCCAAGCCCTCCTGCTTGAGGCCGAAAGCGATATTGGCCTCGACATTGAGGTGCGGAAACAGCGCGTAGCTCTGGAACATCATGTTGACCGGGCGCTCGTAGGGCGGCACCCGACTCATGTCCTCACCGTCGATATGAATTGTTCCCCCCGTGGGGACTTCGAAACCGGCGAGCATTCGCAGCAGCGTGGTCTTGCCGGATCCTGAACCGCCGAGCAGACAGAAGATCTCGCCGCGACGGATGTCGAGCGAGACCTCATCCACCGCCGCGAAATCGCCGAAGCGCTTGGTAACGTTCGCGATGCGCACGTAGGCGGAAGCCGGATCGGCGGCGGGCATGGGCGGGGCATTCACCTTAGGCTGGGCATTCATCTTAATCGTCTTATGGAGAGCTTAGGTTTACTTGCCGGTCTTGAAGCGCGTCCACATGCGCGTCAACAGGCGTTGGTAGTCCGGCGGCCGGGCGCGCTCGGGCGTCAGGCGTGCGCGCACCTGCGCGGGCGGGTACACGCCCGGGTCAGCGCGCACGCCGGCATCGAGCGGCTGGATGCCTGGATCGACGGCGTTGGCGTACTTGATGAGATTGGAGTTGCTCGCGGCCACGTCCGGGCGCAAGAGATAGTTGATGAACAGGTGCGCATTCTTCACGTGCGGCGCGTCCGCGGGAATGGCGAGGACGTCGTAGTTGCTGATCGCGCCCTCCTTCGGGATGGAGTAAACAAGATCCAGTCCCTTGCTGGCCTCGCGGGCCCGATCGTGCCCCTGCTTGATGTCCCCCGACCAGCCCATCGCGAGACAGACGTCGCCGTTGGCGAGGTTGTCGATGTAACGCGAGGAGTCCACGTAGCGCACAAACGGGCGCATGGCGTGCAGCACCGCTTCCGCCGCCTTGAGATCCTCGAGCGAGTTGCTGTTGGGGTTCCTACCCAGGTAGAGCAGCACCGTGCCGACAACCTCTGAAGGCGCATCGAGAATCGACACGCCGCAATCCTGGAATTTCGCTACCACCGCCGGATCGAACAGCATCCGCCAGCTGTCCACGGGAGCGTCGGCCATGCGCGCCTGGATCGCGGCGGCGTTGTAGCCCACGCCGGAGGTGATCCACGTATAGTCCACGGCGTACTGGTTGCCCGGGTCGTACAGCGCCGTGGCGCGCGCCACGTCCGGATCGACATTTTTCAGATTCGGCAACTGTGACTTGTCGAGCTTGCGGTAGATGTCGGCCTGCAGCTGCCGTTCGAGGAACGCGCCCGACGGCACGACGACGTCGTAGTTGGTGTGCCCGGTGAGGAGCTTGGTCTCGAGGATCTCGTTGGAGTCGAAAACGTCGTAGTTGACCTTGATGCCGTATTGCTTCTCGAAATCGGCGATCACCGACGGCTGGATGTAGTCGGACCAGTTGTCCACGTTCAGGACCTTTTCATCCGTCTGGGCCGACTCCTGCGCGCCGCCTCCCGGCGGGCTGCTTCCCGAGCAGCCGGCGACAACACCCACCAGGAGCGCGGCGAGAGCCGTGCTGGCAGCCAGGGACCCAGGAGCGTTTGTCACGGTCTCTTTTTATATATCAGCGCGCCAACCCGCAAGCAGGCGCTTTCGGCCCACCGCTACACGTTAAGCAGCAGGTGCTCGCGCTCCCAGGAGCTGATGACCTGCAGAAATACCTCGTACTCGGCTTCCTTCACGATGGTGAACGCCTCGACGAACGTCTCGCCGAGCAGCTTCACCAGCGGGTCGCAGGCGCGCAGCGTGCGCAGCGCCTCATCGAGGGAGCGCGGCAACCCAAAGGGCAGATCGTGCGCACTACCGACGATCGGGTCGCTCGGCTGCACACCCTCCACCATACCCAGATACCCGCAGGCGAGCGACGCGGCGAGCGCGATGTAGGGGTTGGCATCCGCGCCGCCGACGCGGTTCTCGACGCGACGCGCCTGCGCATCGGACATCGGCACACGCAGTCCCGCCGTGCGGTTGTCATACCCCCAGTGGACGTTGATGGGGGACGACAGGTAGCGCGTCAGGCGCCGGTAGGAATTCACGTTGGCGCAGAACAGCGCCATGGCCGCCGGCATGTACTTCTGCAGCCCGCCGATGTGCGAGAAGAACAGTGGCGAGGGCGTGCCGTCCGGATTGGAAAAGATGTTCTTGCGCGTCTTTATGTCCACGATGCTCTGGTGGATGTGCATGGCGCTGCCGGGTTCCTTGGCGTGGGGCTTCGCCATGAAGGTGCAATACATCTTGTGGCGCAGCGCCGCCTCGCGCGCCGNNCTTGAAGAGAAACACCTGGTCGGCAAGATCCATCGGCTGGCCGTGGAGCAGGTTGATCTCCATCTGCGCCGGACCGTCCTCATGAATGAGGGTGTCGATCTCGATGTCCTGGTCCTCGCAGAACTGGTAGATGTCGTCGAACAGGGGATCAAACTCGTTGACCGCGGCGATGCTGTAGGACTGGCGCCCGGGCTCGGAGCGTCCGGAACGGCCCACGGGGGGCTTGAGCGGATAGTCGGCATCCTTGTTCTGCTCGACGAGATAGAACTCCAGTTCCGGCGCCACCACCGGCTCCCAGCCGCGCTGCGCGTACANNCCTATGGGCGGTTTAAGCGGATAATCGGCGTCGATATTCGGCTCGATGAGATAAAACTCGAGCTCCGGCGCCACGACGGGTTCCCAGCCGCGCTGCGCGTACAGCTCCACGATGTTGCGCAGTACGTGCCGCGGCGCCATCGATACCCGCCGGCCGTCGGAATAGAAGCAATCGTGTATCACCTGGGCGGTGGGTTCGGCCGCCCACGGCACGCGCCGCACGGTCTTCTGGTCGGCCTTGAGGATGATGTCGATTTCAGCCGGACTCATGGCATCGCCGGTGTCGTTCGGGTAATCGCCGGTGACGGTCTGCAGAAACACGCTCTCCGGCAGGCGCATGCCGCCGTCCTCGGCGAACTTCGCCGCAGGCATGATCTTGCCGCGGGCAATACCCGCCATGTCCGGAATGATGGCTTCGACTTCGGAAATGCCGTGATCGCGAAGGAATTGCCGGATCTCACTCACCATAAACTCACCACTTTCATCTGCTCAGCGCCCGCTCACGGCTCGCCTGCCCAAAGGCGGCGAACAGCGCGCGCGAAAAAGGATTCTTCATTACCTGCCATTCCGGATGCCACTGCACCGCGAGGGCGAAACGCCGTGCGGCGCGCACGCGAAACGCTTCGATCACGCCATCGGGAGCGCGCGCCTCGACCACCAGCTCATCCCCCAGGCGCTCGATGCCCTGGTTGTGCAGCGAATTCACCCGGATGCGCTCACCGCTGGCGAATCCCCGCAGTACGCCGCCCGGCTCGAGCGTCACCTCGTGTGCAGGGCCGTATTGCACTTCGAGGGGCTGGGTCTCATCGTCGCGGTGATCGAGGTGGCCGGGAACTTCGTGCAGCTTCTGATGCAGTGTGCCGCCGAACGCGACGTTCATCTCCTGGAAGCCGCGGCAGATTCCGAACACCGGCACGCCCGCCTCGACCGCCCGGCGAATGAGCGGCAGCGTGGTCGCGTCGCGCGCCGGATCGTGCAGCGTGCCCGGAGCGCTCGGCGGACCCTGATACCGATGCGGCTCGACGTTCGAAGGGCTGCCGGTGAACACGAGCCCGTCCAGGCGCTGCAGCAACTCATCGAAGCGCAGCTCCTCCGCCAGCGCCGGGATCATCACCGGGGCCGCGTCCGCTGCATCCAGCACCGCGCGCGCGTATTTCTCCCCCACCATGTGAAAAGGATGCGCGCCAACCATGCGCCGGTCGGCGGAAATACCAATGAGCGGGCGGGCGGATGCCATGGGACTTGCAGCCGGGTGTGTTTAGTATATTAAACAACCCTTGGCCGACTGACTCTCCAAACAACCCGCCTATTAGACCATAGGCGGGACCCGGAAGCCTCAGTTGCGCGCGTGGTCGAAAGTGCGGTAAAGGCCTAAGTAACGCCGATCCGGGCCTGCCCGGGCGGCCATTGCGGCCCCGGGGCGATTTGCTGCGCGTGCCTCAAGGCCCGTATCCTTCCAACGCTCAGCGCCCAGCGGGCGTCAGATATCTTAAACACACGCAATCACGCGGACCGGCCCATGGGACCTCTGCCCTACGTCAGCTCTTATTACGCGGCCTCGGCCCACGCGGCGAGCGCCTGGCCGCAGCTTCAGGGGAGCATCGAGTGCGACGCCTGTGTCGTCGGCGGTGGCATCGCGGGATGCTCCGCGGCCCTGCATCTTGCGGAAACCGGGCTGCGCGTCGTGCTGCTCGAAGAACACCGCATTGGCTGGGGTGCATCCGGGCGCAGCGGTGCGCAGGCGCTCTTTGGGGTCGCCGCCGGCCAGGCCAAGCTCGAGCGGCTCATTGGCGCCCAGGATGCACGCGTGGTGTGGGATGTGTCGGTCGCGGGGCTGGCGCTCATGCGCGAACGCATCGCGCGCCATGGCATCCGCTGTGATTGGGCGGACGGCCACCTGCTCACGGCTGTAAAGCCACGCCACGAGCAGGAGCTGCACGCGGAACTACACGAGCTGCAAGACAAGTACGCGTACCCGAGCGTGCGTTACCTGTCGCGCGCGGAATTGCGTGCCCAGCTTGCGACCGACCGCTACCTGGGCGCGCTCTACGATACCAACAGCGGCCATCTGCACCCGCTCAACTACACGCTGGGTCTCGCGGCCGCGGCGCGCGGTGCGGGCGTGCAGATTTTCGAGGGTACGCGGGCACTGCGTTATGCGCCCTCCGGCACCGCCCAGGTACGAGTGACAACCGCGGACGGCGAGATACGCGCCAGGCACCTGGTGTTGTGCGGCAATGTCTACCTGGGCGCCACCGCGCCGCAGCTCGCCTCGAAAATCATGGCGGTCGCGACTTACATCGTCGCCACCGAACCGCTGGGCGAGGAGCGCGCGCGGCAACTGATCGCCAACAATGCCGCGGTCGCCGATATGAACTGGGTGTTGGATTATTTCCGCCGCTCCGCGGATCACCGCCTGCTCTTCGGCGGGCGCGTCAACTACTCGGGATTGCGTTCCTTCGACGCTCCCGCGGCGACCCGGGCGCGCATGCTGCGTGTGTTCCCGCAGCTCAACGACGTGCGCATCGACTACGCCTGGGGCGGTGAAGTCGATATCACCCTGAATCGCGCCCCGCACTTCGGCCGCCTCGCGCCCAACGTCTACTTCCTGCAGGGCTTCTCCGGGCACGGGATCGCGCTCACCGGCATCGCGGGCCAGCTGGTCGCGGAAGCGGTCGCCGGCACGGCTGGCCGCTTCGATGTCTTCGCCCGGATTCCGCATGGCACCTTCCCCGGTGGCGCGGCGCTGCGCCGCCCGGCGCTGGTGCTGGCGATGCTCTACTACCGCATCAAGGACATGTTGTAACCGTATGCACCACGCCCCGGCGATTTACCGAGACGTCATAGGATTGCTGTGGCTGGCGTGGGCCGTGTACTGGCTGATTTCGTCGGTGCGCATCAAGGCCGCGGTGCGCCGCGAATCGCTCGCTTCACGGCTGGCACATGTGATTCCACTGCTCGTGGGAGCCGTGCTCATCGGCGCTCGCGAGCTGCCATGGCTGCCTCTCACTCTGCGACTGTGGCCGCATTCACTGACGGCCTACTGGATCGGACTTGCGCTACTGGTTGCGGGACTCGCGTTCGCCTGTTGGGCGCGCGTGCACCTGGGTCGCAACTGGAGCGGCTCGGTCACGGTCAAGGAGGGACACGAACTGATCCGCTCCGGTCCCTACGCTTATGTGCGCCATCCGATTTACACCGGACTCATCACTGCAGTGCTCGGGACCGCGATCGTTTCCGGCACCGTGCGGGCGGCGCTGGGGCTCGTGATTATTGCGCTGTCGCTGCTGGGGAAGCTGCGTACCGAGGAAGGCTTCATGCGCGAGACCTTCCCGGGCGAGTACCAGCGCTACAGTGCAGAGGTCCCGGTGCTCATACCCTTCACAAAACCTCGGCAATCTGCACCGCATTGAGAGCCGCGCCCTTGAGCAACTGATCCCCGGAGACGAACAGCGCAATCGAGCGCCCGCCCGGATCGCTCAAGTCCTGGCGAATGCGGCCGACGAGTATGGCGTCCTGCCCGGACGCATCCCGGGGCATGGGGAAGTGGTTGCGCTCCGGGTCATCCACCAGTTTCACCCCCGGTGCGTCCTTGAGCAGCGCGCGCACCTCTGCCGGGGTAATCGGCCGCTCACACTCGAGCGTAATCGCCACCGAGTGCGCCCGCAGCACCGGCACACGGATGCAGGTCGCCGACACGCGGATCTGCGGATCGCCGAAGATCTTGCGCGTCTCCTCCCGGACCTTGGTCTCCTCGTCGTTGTAGCCGGTCGCCGGATCGATGCGAGTGTTGTGACTGAAGAGGTTGAACGCGTACGGGTGCGGCAGCACCTTGTGCGCGTAGTCGTGGCCTTCGAGGTAGGCGCGCGTGGACTCGCGCAGCTCTTCCATCGCCGCGGCTCCCGCGCCGGAGGCGGCCTGGTAGGTGCTCAGGATCAGCCGCTCGATGCGGTTGACCTTGTGGATCGGCCACAAGGGCGTGATGGCAATAATGGCGCTGCAGTTGGGGTTGGCGATGATCCCGCGGTGGCCGCGCAGCGCCTGGGGGTTGATCTCCGGCACCACCAGCGGCACGTCCGCCTGCATGCGAAACGCCGAGGAGTTGTCGANNCCGCCGAGAACAGCGCCACATTCACGCCGCTGAAACTGTCTTCAGTCAGCTCACGGATGGTAAGTGGCGCGCCGCGAAAGGGCAGCTGCCTGCCGGCCGAGCGCGCCGATGCGAACAGGCGCAGCTCAGAAAGGGGAAAGCGCCGCTCCTCGAGGCAACGGATCAACTCCACGCCGACCGCGCCGGTGGCACCGACGATGGCGACCACGGGAGCTGGCGTCGCGGCAGGCTTCGCAGGGCGTTGGGATGGCACGTCGAATCGTTTACCGCACCGGCTACGCGCTGTAAAGCGCACCGCGTCGAGGAGAGCAATTGCGTGCGGAAATCAATCCGCAACAAACAGGTTGCATTTCCCGCGGCGCCTGCCTAATATGCAACCCAGAGGTTGCTAAACATGAATGATCGCATCGAAAAACGTGTAGAACTCAGGGCGCCCGTCTCGCGGGTGTGGCGCGCCATTACCGACTACCGTGAATTCGGCAGCTGGTTCAAGGTCAACGTCGAGGGGCCATTTGTCGCCGGCAAGAAGGCTGAAGGTCAGCTCCTGTATCCAGGGTATGAGCACGTGCGCTGGCAGGTGCACATCCAGAAGATCGAACCGGAGAGGCTCTTCAGCTTCACCTGGCACCCGTATGCCGTCGATCCC
>PMHN01000053.1:2319-7959 GCA_003156695.1 Gammaproteobacteria bacterium | reverse complement strand
GACCTTGAATTCCAGCGGCTTGTTTTCCAGGTACGAGGTGTCGCGCACCGGGCGCACGTCCACCAGCGAACCCGGCAGGAATGCCCGCACGTTTTCGATTTCGACCGTGAAGCCGCCCTTGACGCGGCNNGCCCGCCTTGACCTCCACCTCGCCGCGTTCGTTCTTGAACTGCTCGAGGGGTATCACGGCCTCGGACTTAAGTCCGACGTTGACGATGACGACGTCATCTGTGACGTCGATGATCAGTCCGGTAAGGATCATCCCCGGACGGATGCGCTGATTGGCGAGACTCTGTTCGAAAAGCTGGGCGAAACTTTCTGTCATACCTTCACTTCGCACGCATGTGGCGTGCCTGTACTGAACCCTCATCCTGTGGTCCAGGAAAAACTAACGGGCACGCGCTTCCTGCACATGCCAACCTCGATAACTTCCCGTGTCGTGCGCAACCGCGCGGCCCGCAACTCAAGGCCACAGGCCTCGGGCGGCTCCCAGTTCGAACACCCGCCGCACCACCGCCCCGACTCCAAGATCAGTCGAATCGATAACGCACGCGTCGGATGCAGCCTTTAAAGGCGCGACCTGCCGGGTCTCATCCCGCCGATCCCGCTCGGCTATCTCACGCGAAAGGGCGGCAAGGCTAACATCCGATCCCTTGTCTTTCAACTGCTTATGCCGGCGCCGGGCCCGCTCGTCGGGGGTGGCGGTCAGGAATATCTTCAGGCGTGCCTGGGGGAATACGACGGTTCCCATGTCGCGGCCGTCCGCCACCAGGCCCGGGGGGCTGGCGAAGGCCCGCTGCCGCGTGAGCAGCACCGCCCGAACTTCAGGCCAGGCGGCCACCCGCGAGGCCCCCTGGCCTGCGGTTTCAGAGCGGATTTCGTGCCCCACCTCCTGCCCCTCGAGGAGCACCCGCTCGCGCCCCTGGCGGTCCGCGCCGAAGCGCACGTCCATGGCCGCGGCAAGCCGCGCGTGCCCCACTATGTCGTCCGCCGCAAGTCCGGCACCGGCACCGGCGAACGCCACCAGGCGGTAGAGCGCACCGCTGTCGAGCAAGTGCCACCCCACCTGCTCAGCGAGCGCGCGACTGATGGTGCCCTTGCCCGAACCGCTCGGGCCGTCGATGGTAACGATGGGACAGTCGGAAGGCGCGGCCATGCGGGTCGCAGTGTCCGTCAAAGCGCCTCGACCGCCAAGCCGACCGAGCGCGCGCTCGTTACAAAGCCGGGAAAGGAGGTCGCGACATTGGCGATGTCGAGAATCCCGATGGCCGCGCGGGCGCGCAGCGCCGCGACCGCAAACGCCATCGCGATGCGGTGATCGCCGCGGCTGTCGACGGTGCCGCCACTGAAGCTCTCCGCACCCCGCAGCCACAGACCGTCGGGCAGCAGCTGATGCTCGACGCCGAGGTTCGCAAGGCCCGTCGCCATGGCCGCCAGGCGATCGCTCTCCTTGACGCGCAACTCCAGCGCGCCGCGCACCAGCGTCTCACCGCTCGCGCAGGCTGCGGCAATGAAAAAGACCGGGAACTCGTCAATAGCCAGGGGTACGAGGGCTTCCGGCACTGTTATGCCGCGCAGTGCGCTCTTGTGCACCTCGATGTCCGCCACCGGTTCGGCGTGCGGCGCGCCGGTGGCGGTGCGCGGGTGCAGGCGAATGTCCGCGCCCATCCGCTTGAGTAATTCCAGGAGTCCGGTGCGGGTCGGATTCACACCGACGTTCTTCAGGACGAGCCCGCCCTCGGCGGCGAGACATCCGGCAACCAGAAAAAATGCCGCCGAGGAAAAATCCGCCGGCACCTCGACGTGTGTTCCGCACAGGGTCTGTCCGCCGTCGAGGCTGATGCTGCGCCCCTCGTGGAGCACCTGCGCACCGAAGGCGCCGAGCATGCGCTCGGTGTGATCGCGCGAGGGGGCGGGCTCGGTGATGCGCGTGCGCCCCGCGGCGTTGAGGCCGGCGAGCAGCAATGCGGACTTCACCTGGGCGCTCGCGACCGGCAGGCTGTAGTGGATCGCGCGCAGGTGCGGCGTACCGCGGATCTCAACCGGCGGGCGCCCGTCGTGGGTGTGGATCCGGGCGCCCATCATCGCCAGCGGCGCGACCACGCGCTGCATCGGGCGGCGCATCAGCGAGGCGTCGCCGACGAGGGTGGTATCGAAGCGCTGCGGCGCGAGCAGCCCTGTGAAAAGACGCATAGCGGTGCCCGCATTGCCGAGGTCGAGGTCGGCGCGCGGCGCACTGAGGCCCTGCCCTCCCACGCCGTGGACCACAAGCTCCGTGTCCTGCGGCCGCTCGATGCTGACGCCGAGCGCCTCGAGCGCGCGCGCCGTGGCCAGACAGTCCTCCCCCGCCAGGAAGCCGCTGATCCGTGTGTCACCGGTCGCGATACCACCGAGCATCAGCGCGCGGTGGGAAATCGACTTGTCGCCCGGCACGGTAAGTTCACCCGCCAGTCGCCCGCCCGGGGCCACCTGGAAACGCGTGCCAGCCGCTGCGCTCATGCCAGTCACTGCACGGCGCGCGGGTAAGAACCCAGGACGCGGTAGAGAGAGGCGCGCTTTTTCAGTGCCGCCAGCGCCCGCGCAACCCGTGGCTCGTCCGCGTGCCCCTCGAGGTCCATGAAAAAGACATAGTCCCACTTGCGCCGGTGCGAGGGGCGCGATTCGATGCGCGTGAGACTGACGCGATGTCGCGCGAGGGGCTCGAGCAGGCGGTGCAGCGCTCCGGGGGCATCCGAGCGACTCACTGATACCAAGAGCGTGGTGCGGTCCTCACCGCTGGGCGTGAAGAGCTTGCGCCCCAGCACCAGGAAGCGCGTCGTGTTGTCGGCGCGATCCTCGATCTGCGATGCCAGCACCTTAAGGCCGTACACTTCCGCCGCGGTATCACCGGCTATGGCGGCGCTGCCCTTCTCATCACGCGCCCGGCGGGCGCCTTCGGCGTTGCTGGACATCGGCACCTGCTCGATCCCGGGCAGATGCGCATCAAGCCAGCCGCGGCACTGGGCGAGGGACTGCGCGTGGGAACAGATGCGCTCGATGCGTGACAGCGAGCCCGTCAGTCCCATGAGGTGGTGACGGATACGCAGCTCCACCTCGCCACAGATCTTCAGCGGCGAGGTGAGAAAGCGGTCGAGCGTNNCGACGCCGAAATCGGCGCTGGCCGCCTCGACCTCGTGGAACACCTCGTCTATTGAGCCCAGCGGCAGTGCCCGCACGGAGTGGCCAAAGTGGTTCAGCACCGCCGTTTGAGTGAAGGTTCCTTCCGGACCGAGAAAGGCGACCTTGAGCGGCTCCTGCTGCGCGAGGCACGCGGACATGATCTCGCGGAACAGGCGCAGTATCTCGGTGTCCTTCAGAGGGCCGGCATTGCGCTCCCGCGCCAGCCGCAACACCTGCGCCTCGCGTTCCGGGCGATAGAAATCCACCGTCCGTCCGCTGCCGGTCTTGGAGATCCCGACCTGCTGCGCGAGCCGCGCCCGCTCGTTGATAAGCGCGTGCAGCTGCTCGTCGATCGCGTCAATGCGCCGGCGCACCTCCTCAAGCTGCGGCCGCGGGATCTGCGGCCGCGACATGCGCGGCGGGGGTCGCTGCTTGTCCTTGCTTGCTGGCATGTCTTGCCGTGCGGGCGCCTTACAACTGGCGCACCGCCTGCACTCCGCTGATGGCGCGCAGCGCGTGCAGCAACTCTTCGCTGACCGTCCCGTCGGCATCGATCAGCGTGTAAGCCAGCTCGCCGCGTGATTTGTTCAGAAGATCCGCGATGTTGATCTTTTGCTGCGCAAGACAGGTCGAGATCTGGCCCACCATGTTCGGTACGTTGCTGTTGGCGATCACGATACGCGTGGTGTTGGGAACCCGTGGCAGTACCGCCTCGGGGTAGTTCACACTGTTCCTGATGTTGCCGTTCTCAAGGAAGTCGCGCAGCTGCTCGGCCACCATCACGGCGCAGTTCTCCTCCGCCTCGCCGGTGGAAGCCCCGAGGTGCGGCAGGGTGATTACCTGCGGGTGGTCCTTGAGCACGCGCTTCGGAAAGTCGCATACGTAGGCGTGCAGGCGTCCTGCGTCCAGCGCCGCGATCACCGCCGCATCATCCACGATCCCGGCGCGCGCGAAGTTGAGGAGNNATGAGCGACAGGCGCGCCGCATTGACGAGCTTGCGGGTGTGCTCGTTCAGCGGCACGTGCACGGTGATCGCATCCGCGCGCGCGAACAGGTCCTCCATGGAGAGCGCCTGCTCCACATTCGAGGACAGCTGCCAGGCGCGCTGCACCGTGATCTGCGGATCGTAGCCCAGCACCTTCATGCCGAGCGCGAGCGCCGAGTTCGCGACTTCCACGCCGATCGCGCCCAGGCCCACCACCCCGAGCGTGCGCCCCGGGAGCTCGAAGCCGACGAAGGCCTTCTTGCCCTTCTCCACCGCCGCATCGATCGCCTCGTCATCGCCGGTGAGCGCACGCGCGAACAGCCAGGCGGGACCCAGGTTACGGGCGGCAAGCAACAGCCCCGCCAGCACCAGTTCCTTCACCGCGTTGGCGTTGGCCCCGGGGGTGTTGAAGACCGGGATACCGCGGCGGCTGAGCTCCGCCACCGGAATGTTGTTGACGCCGGCACCCGCGCGCCCTACCGCCCGCACGCTCGCGGGCACGCTGAGCGCGTGCATATCGGCGGAGCGCAACAGGATCGCATCCGGATTGGCCAGCTCGCTGCCGATCTCGTAGCGCTCGCGCGGCAGCCGCGCCAGCCCCCGGGCACTGATGTTGTTGAGCGTGAGGATGCGGTAAGTCATGGGCATCAGCCGTGGCGGCGCTGGAATTCCTTCATGAACGCGACCAACGCGACCACGCCCTCGGGGGGCATGGCGTTATAGAGGCTCGCCCGCATGCCGCCCACCAGGCGGTGACCTGCGAGGTTGGTGAGCCCGGCGGCCTGCGCCTCGGCGAGAAAGCTCTTGTCGAGTGCCGGGTCAGGCAGCGTGAACGGCACGTTCATCCACGAGCGGCACGCCACCGCGACGGGGTTGGAGTAAAAGCCCGTGCCGTCGATCGCGCCGTACAGAAGTTCAGCCTTGGCGCGGTTGCGGGCGCCGAGGGCGTCGAGCCCGCCTTGCGCCTTGATCCAGCGGAACACGAGGCCGGCGAAGTACCAGGCAAAGGTCGGCGGCGTGTTGAGCATCGAGCCCTCGTCCGCCATCGCCTTGTAGTCCCACACCAAAGGGATACCGGCACGGGCCTTGCCGATGAGATCCTCGCGCACGATCACCACCACCAGGCCCGCCGGTCCGATGTTTTTCTGCGCGCCCGCGTAGATGAGCCCGAATTTTTTCACCTCGATCGGCCGCGAGAGAATGGTCGAGGACATGTCGGCCACCAGCGGCACCGCGCCACTGGCCGGCACGTAGGGGAATTCCACGCCGCCGATGGTTTCATTCGGCGTGTAGTGCACGTAGGCCGCGTCCGCGGTGAGCCTGAGAGTGGTGGGGTCCGGGACGGTCGTGTAGCCGGAGGCGGCTTCATCGGCCGCGACATTGACTCGCCCCGTGAGCCGCTGTGCCTCGCCGATCGCCTTTTTCGACCAGGCGCCGGTATTGAGATACTCGACGGTGGAGTCCGCACGTGCGAGGTTCAGCGGGATGGCGGCGAA
>PMHN01000053.1:0-2270 GCA_003156695.1 Gammaproteobacteria bacterium | reverse complement strand
GGCCGGCCCCGCGGCGAAATTAAATACGCGCACGCGCACCCTTGTTGGGTCGTTCAAACCACGGGGAGCTGCAGATCTTAACAACGACCGCGACCGCCGCGGTAAGAACTTTTCGGTTTAAGGTCCAGCCACCGGCGGCTCGTTGGCACTGGCATCGGGGGTTTCCCCGGCCTCGATGCCCTCCTCGGCGCCCTCCAGGCTCTCGATGCGCTCGATGCCGACCAGGCGCTCGCCTTCTCCCAGGCGAATGAGCCTCACGCCCTGGGTATTGCGCCCCTGCACGGAAATCCCGTCCACCGCGGTGCGCACCAGCGTGCCGGTCGAGCTGATGAGCATGATTTCCTGCCCCGCCATGACCTGCAGCGCCGCGACCGTGTCGCCGTTGCGGTCCGAAGTCTGCAGCGCGATCACGCCCTGGCCGCCACGGCCATGCGACGGAAAGTCCGCGAGCGGCGTGAGCTTCCCGTAACCGCTCGCCGAAGCCGTCAGCACGTGCCCGTCGCCGACCACGATGAGCGCGATCAGCGCCTGCTCGGGACCCAGGCGAATGCCGCGCACGCCCGCCGCCTCGCGGCCCATGTGGCGTACTTCGCTCTCGTGGAAACGGATGGCCTTGCCGCCGCTTGAAACCAGCACCACCTCGCGCTCGCCGTCGGTGATCGCGACCCCGACGAGCTGGTCATTGTCTACCAGGTCCACCGCGATAATGCCGGTGGAGCGCGGCCGCGAGAACGCCGTCAGCGGGGTTTTCTTGACGGTGCCGGCGCGGGTCGCCATGAACACAAAATGCTGCTCGTCGTACTGCTTGACCGGCAGCAGCGCGTTGATCTTCTCGCCCGCCTCGAGCGGCAGCAGGTTCACCATCGGCTTGCCGCGCGCGCCGCGCCCGGCCTGTGGCAACTCGTAGACCTTGAGCCAATAGACCTTGCCGCGGTTGGAGAAGAACAGCAGGTAGTCGTGCGAGGAGCAGACGAACAGGTGCTCGATGAAGTCGCCGTCCTTCATGTCCATGCCGCTCACGCCGCGGCCGCCGCGCTGCTGCTGGCGGTAGGTGGCGAGCGGCAGCGACTTGATGTAGCCGGTGTTGGTGATCGTGATGACCATCTGCTGGTCGGCGATCAGGTCCTCGATGTCGATCTCGCCCTCGGCGTGCGAGATCTCGGTGCGCCGCTCGTCGCCGAAACGCTCGCGAATCTCGATCAGCTCTTCCTTGATCAGCGCGAGCACGCGAAGTTCGTCGCCGAGGATCGTCCGCAGCTCGCCGATACGCTCGAGCGTGTCGGCGTGCTCCTGCTTGATCTGGCCCGACTCGAGCGCCGTGAGCTGCGAGAGACGCAGGTCAAGCACCGCTTGAGCCTGGATGACGCTGAGCTTGAAACGCGCGATCAGCTGCTCTCGCGCGTTCTCGCGATCCTTGGCGGCGCGGATCAGCGCGATCACGGCGTCGAGGTTCTCGATCGCGATCAGGAGGCCCTCGAGAATGTGGGCGCGAGCCTCGCGCTGGGACAGTTCGTGCTTGGAGCGGCGCACAACGACCTCGCGCTGATGCTCGACGTAATGATGGATGACTTCCCGCAGCGACAGCGTGCGCGGGACGCCGTCGACGAGCGCGACCATGTTGACGCCGAACGTTGTCTGCATCGAGGTGTGCTTGTAGAGCTTGTTCAGCACGACCTTCGGAATCACGTCGCGCTTCAGCTCGATGACCAGGCGCATGCCGCGCTTGTCGGACTCGTCGCGGAGATCCGAGATCTCGGTGATCCGCTTGTCCTCAACGAGCTCCTTGATCTTCACCATCAGCCCGTTGTCGCCGCCCTTCTTGACCATGTAGGGCAGCTCGGTGACGACGATCGCCTCCTTGCCGTGGCTCAGCGGCTCCGTGTGGGCGCGCGCCTGCACGCGGATGCGTCCGCGGCCGGTCTCATAAGCATCCTTGATCCCTGAGCGTCCGAGGATGATTCCGGCGGTCGGGAAGTCCGGACCCTTGACGTGTGTTGTTAGCTCCTCGACGGTGATCTGCGGCTGCTCGATATAGGCGACCGTCGCGTCGATAACCTCGCGCAGGTTGTGCGGCGGAATGTTCGTCGCCATGCCGACCGCGATGCCCTGGGAGCCGTTGACGAGCAGGTTCGGGAAACGCGCAGGAAGCACCAGCGGCTCCTGCTCGCTGCCGTCGTAATTCGGCGCGAAGTCGACGGTGTCCATGTCGAGGTCGCGCAGCATCTCGGTGGCGATGCGAGCGAGGCGGGCCTCGGTGTAGCGCATGGCGG
>PMHN01000182.1 GCA_003156695.1 Gammaproteobacteria bacterium | reverse complement strand
CGGTGATGACGCCGAGCGTGCCTTCGGCCCCCAGGAACAGTGACTTGATGTCGTAACCGGTGTTGTCTTTTCGCAGCGCCGACAGGGCGTCGAGCACCCGGCCGTCAGGCAGCACCACTTCCAGCCCGAGCACGAGGTCGCGCGCCATCCCGTAACGCAGCACGCTGGTGCCGCCGGCGTTGGTGGAGAGATTGCCGCCGATCTGGCAGCTGCCCTGCGAGCCGAGCGTGAGCGGCAGGTAGCGTTCGGCGTCCTCCGCCGCCTGCTGCAACTGCCCGAGGATGCAACCGGCGTCCGCCACCAGCGAATAGTTGGCGGCGTCGAGGCTGCGGATTCGATTCAGGCGCTGCAGCGACAGCACCAGTTGCCGGCCTGACTCATCAGGGGTCGCACCGCCGCAATAGCCGGTGTTGCCGCCGTGCGGCACCACGCCCACGCGCGCGGCGTTGCAACAGGCGAGCACCTGCGAAACCTGCGCCACGGTGCGCGGCCGCGCCACCGCCAGCGCCGCACCGTGATACAGCTGCCGGTGATCGGTGAGGTACGGGGCGCAGTCCGCGGCAGTCGTCAGCACCCCCTCTGCGCCGAGGATCTCGCGCAGCCGGGCGCGCAGCTCCTCGCCCGCAGGAGTCAACGTGCGCCGATCGCCCGCAACGCGGCGATGCGCTCATCCAGTGGCGGGTGGCTCATGAACAGACGCTTCAGTCCGGTAGCCACCGCGCCGTCCGCTATGCCGAACGCCGCGAACTGCTGCGCTGGCAGAGGTTGGTGAACGCGCTTGAGATCCTCGAGCGCCGCGACCATATTGTCGGTGCCGGCGAGCTGCGCGCCGCCGCGGTCGGCACGGAATTCGCGCCGGCGCGAGAACCACATGACGATAATGTTGGCGAGTACTCCGAGCACCAGCTGGCAGACGATTACCGTTATGAAGGACGCGATGCCGCGGCCATCGTCGGAGCGGAACAGCGCGCGGTCGATGATGTTGCCGATGATGCGCGACAGGAAAATCACGAAGGTGTTGACGACGCCCTGCACCAGCGCGAGCGTCACCATGTCGCCGTTGGCGACGTGGGTCATCTCGTGACCGAGTACCGCTTCGATCTCCGGGCGGCTCATGCGCTGCAGCAGCCCGGTGCTGACCGCGACCAGGGCCGAATTGCGGCTGGCGCCGGTGGCGAAGGCATTCGGTTCCGGGGAGTTGAAAATCCCGACCTCCGGCATGCGCACACCGACGGTGTGGGCGTGCTTTTCGACCACACTCAGGAGCCACTGCTCCGTGGGATCGGCCGACTGGCCGATAACGCGCACGCCCATGGCCCGTTTCGCCATCCACTTCGACATGGCGAGCGAGATGAAGGCGCCTCCGAATCCGAAGAGCGCCGCGAACACCAACAGGCCGAAGAGACTGCCGCCGTGAACGGCCAGCCAGGCATTGAGCCCGGTCACCTGTGCAACGATCGAGAGCACCAGAATGACGGCGAGGTTGGTGATGAGAAACAGTGCGATGCGTTTCATAACAGAAGCCTGTAGTGGGTCAGGTATGGGCGCGGCTGGCGGTGGCCAGGTGCACTCGAGAGCGGCACTTTACCGTTACCGCCACGCCCTTCGCCAGCGTGGGGACGGGTGAGTTGATTTCAAGGGGCTTCAGCTGATCGCAACCCCGAGCAGGCGACCCACCAGGAAGCTCACCGTCCCCGCGCCGCCGCCGATCAGTACCATGCGCAGGGCGCTGCGCAGCGCGGCACGGCCCGTGAACAGCGACAGCCCGAGTCCGACGGCGAACAGTGCCGCGAGCGTAATCGCGGTTGCCGTCAACAGCGCGCGGCTGCCGGTGAGGCCAAACAGGAACGGCAGCAGCGGCACCGCGGCGCCGCTCGCAAAGGCGACGAACGAGGTGCTCGCCGCCTGCCATGGTGAGCCGAGGTCGTCGGGGTTCAAACCCAGCTCCTCGCGCGCCAGCACATCGAGCGCGTGCTGCGGGTTAGTCAGCAGCGCCTGGCTCACCGCGCGCGCCTGCGCCAGGTCCACGCCACGCGCCTGGTAGATGAGGGCGAGTTCCTCGGCCTCCTCTTCGGGATACTCGGCGAGCTCTTCGCGCTCAAGCGCCATCTGGTACTCGTACATCTCGCGCTGCGAGCGGACCGAGATGAACTCGCCCGCCGCCATCGACAGGGCACCGGCGAGCAGCCCCGCCACGCCGCTCGTGAGTACATAGCCGCTGTGCACGCCCGCACCGGCGACCCCGAGCACCAGGCTCACGTTGGAAACCAAGCCGTCGTTCACACCGAAAACACCGGCACGCAGGCTCCCGCCCAGGGCGCTGCGGTGCCGCGCGCCCACTTCCGCAAGGGTGGTGGGCATGGCATGGCCGCCGACGATGCTGCCGGGCGCGCTGTATACCGACAAGCCGCGCAGCTTCATCGCGGCCAGCACCGCGCGCAGCGAGCGCGGCTCAAAGCGCGACAGGAGCGAGGCCACGATGCGGGCGCGCATCGCCGGCACGAACACGCGCGCGGGCGCGGATGCGCCAGGGGCCGCACGCTGCGCAGCGAGCTGCCATTTGCCGGCCTGTTCTTCNNTGTTCTTCGGCGGCCGCCGCGAGCTTCAGGAACAGCGCGGCTTTGGCGGGATCGGGTTCGCTAGCCGCGACCTGGCGGTAGAGCCACGCCGATTCTTTCTCGTGATACCAGCTGTCGGGACCCGGTGCGGTCAATATTGTTCCCGCTCGTCCTCATCCTCGTCGTCGTCCTCATCCGGATCGTCGTCCTCGTCTTTGTCGTCATCCTCGTCCCAGTCCTCGTCGTCGTCGGCCTCGTCTTCATCGTCGGTTTCCGACCAGCCCTCGGGCTGCTGAATGCGCTCGAGATCCATCTCGTGCCAGGCCTCCAGATCCATTTCCTCGATATCGCCGTCGAGGTACTCGATTTCCACGAGTTCGGAGTCCTCATCCACGGACAGCACGCGGAATGATTCTTCCTCTTCGAGGTTCCGGTACCACTGTCCGGTAACAGGTTCGTAGTCTCTGCTCACCGCGAAGCCACCTGAGTTGTCGTTGTTGCGGGCAGCAATAAGTGTAGGGGCTGCGATCGGGTTGGGCAACGCACACGGTTTGCGTATAGTTTTCCTTCATGGCCGTCCACCGCCCCGATTCCGCGGCGCCGCTTGTACAGGCGCGGCGTATCGTCGTGAAGGTCGGTTCGGCACTGTTGGTGGATGCCGACACTGGCCGCATCAATCGCGCCTGGCTCGAGACCCTGGTTGATGACCTGCTGCGGCTGCGCCGCCGCGGCCAGGGTGTCATCCTGGTGTCATCCGGCGCCATTGCGCTCGGCCGGCGCCACCTCGGATTCAAGCCGGGTGCCCTGAAGCTGGAGGAGAGCCAGGCCGCGGCTGCCGTGGGGCAGATCAGGCTGGCGCACGCCTACAAAGAGCTGCTGGAGACCCACGAGGTCACCGTCGCGCAGGTGCTCCTCACGCTTGAGGACAGCGAACGCCGCCGCCGCTATTTGAACGCGCGCGCCACGCTCGAGTCGCTGCTGGCGCTGGGCGCATTGCCGGTGATCAACGAGAACGACACGGTGGCGACGGCCGAGATTCGCTACGGCGACAACGATCGCCTCGCGGCGCGGGTTGCGCAAATGACGGGGGCGGAGTGTCTGGTGCTGCTCTCGGACGTGGACGGACTGTACAGCGCCGATCCCAGCAAGGAGCCGGGTGCGCAGTTCATCCGCGAAGTGCGCGACATCACACCCGAGATCGAGGCGATGGCGGGCCGCCCCGCATCGCAGTTCGGATCCGGCGGCATGGCCGCCAAGATCATGGCTGCCCGCATCGCCGTGGCGGCTGGCTGCCACCTGTGTATCGCCGCCGGTTCCTATCGGCATCCGCTGCGGCGCATAGAGGAGGGCGCGGACTGCACGTGGTTTGTGCCCACGGCGACTCCCGCGGCCGCGCGCAAGCAGTGGATTGCGGGCACGCTGCGCCCGGCCGGTGCCGTCACTATTGACGGCGGGGCGCTGCGCGCGCTGCTCGAGGGCGCGAGCCTGCTGCCCGCCGGCGTGACGGGGACCCGTGGGCGTTTCGATCGCGGCGACACCGTGAGTGTGCTCACCGGCGACGGCGCGGAGGTGGCGCGCGGCCTCGTCGCCTATTCGGATGCCGACGCCGCGCGCATCATGGGGCGGCGGTCTTCAGAAATTGCGGACATCCTGGGATTTCGCGGGCGTGACGAGATGATTCATCGCGATGACCTGGTGCTCCTGGCGCGCGCCGCAACCCCGGCGCAGCTCGCCCCGGTGGCGCCGCTCCCATGACCACGGTGGACACGGCGACCCAGGGGGTCGGCGAGCTGCTGGAGGGTCTCGGCAAGGCCGCCACGGCCGCCGCCCTGGTGCTCTCGCTTGCCTCCAGCGAACAGAAGAATGCCGCGCTGGCGGCGGCGGCGGTGGTAATTCGCGCGCGGCGTACGGCGATCCTCGCGGCTAACGAGCGCGACATGGCACAGGCGCGCGCGCGGCATGTGAGCGCTCCGCGGCTCGATCGCCTGCGCCTCGATGAGCGGCGCGTGGAGGCCATTGCGGCCGGCGTCGACGCGGTGATCGGTCTGCCCGATCCGATCGGCACCACGGATGCGGAATGGGAACGCCCGAACGGCCTGAAGATACAGCGGGTGCGCGTGCCGCTGGGCGTCGTCGGCATCATCTACGAGAGCCGGCCCAACGTTACCGCGGATGCGGGCGCACTGTGCCTGAAGTCCGGCAACGCGGTGATCCTGCGCGGCGGCTCGGAGAGCACTCACTCGAGTGCTGCGCTGCACGAGTGCCTCACCGCGGGCCTTGAGGCGGCGGGTCTGCCGGTGGCCTGCATCCAGCTGGTGCCGACCGCCGATCGCGCGGCCGTCGGCTACATGCTCGCCGGCATGACCGAGTACCTGGACGTGATCGTGCCGCGCGGCGGTAAGACACTCGTGGCGCGCGTGCAGCAGGAGGCGCGTGTGCCGGTCATCGGACACCTCGAGGGCAACTGCCACGTGTACGTCGACCGCGATGCCGATGTGCGCATGGCGCGTGCCATCGCGCTCAACGCCAAAATGCGGCGCACCGGCATCTGCGGCGCGGCGGAAACCCTGCTGGTGGACGAAGGCTGTGCGGCCACACACCTGGCGCCGATCGTGCGCGACCTGCTGGATGCCGGTTGCGAGGTACGTGGCGACGCCGTGGTGCAGCGTGCCGATCCACGCGTGCGCCCGGCAACTGAAGACGACTGGTACACCGAGTACCTCGACGCGATCATTGCCGCGCGGGTGGTCGCGGGAGTGGATGCGGCCATCGCGCACATCGCGCACTACGGCTCTGCACACACCGAATCGATCGTGACCGAGAATCAGGCGACCGCCGAGCGGTTTCTGAAACGCGTGGACAGCGCCATCGTGCTGCACAACGCCTCCACGCAGTTTGCCGATGGCGGTGAGTTCGGCATGGGAGCGGAGATCGGTATTTCCACCGATCGCTTTCATGCCCGCGGCCCCGTAGGCGTCGAGCAGCTCACCAGTTACAAGTACGTGGTGCGCGGCGCGGGGCAGGTGCGGCCGTGAGTGCGGTGCGGCGCATTTACGCTAACACTTACGGAGGATCACATGTTCGTGTTCGATGCGCTTGCAAAGTCTGTATTTGAGCAAATCGTCGGCAGTCCGCAAGATAAGGAGCGCGCACAAGAACAGCTTGCGCCCGTGCTGGAGCGTCGACTGGAGCCGTGCCTGGAGTTGTGGAAGGACTTGTGGCAGTTCGGAGACGATGTTCAGCAACGCCAGAAGCGTAAGGAGGCTTTCCTGGCGGACGACGATCTCCGTCGGCTCCTGACACGAGTGGATGCATTCATGCTCGAGTGTGGAGCACTCATCTCCCCAGCATGTCTGGTGTCGTTGGCGAAGTTCCAGGTGGGCTTGCGAGCCATAGATCTGCGCGAAGATGAGCTTCTCGTAGGAGCAAAGGTGCGTGAACTCTTTAAGCAGCTTTTCCCCTGGTCTGAGAAGGACGGCAACGGCAAGCTGGTCCAGAATCCGGGCTTATTGATGCTGTTGCGGGACGAGATCGGCTCGAATACCAGGGCGGGCTTCAGCGCGTTGAAATAAATGCGTACCGACCCTTCAGCGTTGATGCTTGTGCGCGTGGACGCCGCCGGCAGTGGCCGAGTCGGCGTGCGCCGCCGGCGCCGCGCATCGCTCGCAGTTCACCCAGCCGGAGTCACCGCTCACGTAGTGCTCTTTCTTCCAGATCGGCACACGCTGCTTGACCTCGTCGATGATGTAGCGGCAGGCGCGGAACGCCTCGTCGCGGTGCGGCGCACTCACGCCCACCCACACCGCCAGTTCTCCCACTCTTAAGTCCCCGACGCGGTGCACGCACGCGGCGTGCGTGACACCGAAGCGCGCGATGGCTTCGGCGACGATGCGCTCACCTTCCCGCACCGCGAGCACCTCGAAGGCCTCGTACTCCAGATGGCGCACGTGCTCGCCTTCGTTGTTGTCCCGCACCCAGCCCTCAAAGGCTGCGTAGCCGCCACAGGCGGGATCGGCAAGCGCAGCGCTGAGTGCGCGGGTCTCGATGGGTGTGCTGCTAAAGCGAAATGCGGACACGGGGTCGCTGCTGCGTATCACTTAACCGCCGGCAACCGGCGGAATGAACACCACGGCATCGCCATCCTTGAGCGGCGCCGACCACTCGCCGAACTCACTGTTGATCGCGACCCGCAGCACGTCTGCGCCGAGTGAGAACGGGTAGCGCCCCGCGAGCTCCGCGTACAGCTCACGCGGCGTGGGCGCTGTGGTGGTGAGCGCTTCCTCGCGCCGCCCCGCCTGCTCGCGCAGCAGCGCGTAGTACTGCACAGTGATGTGCTTTGATTGGGTGCTCGCTTGGGCGCTCGGCTGGCTGGAGCCGTGAGCGGTCACCTGGTCCACCGCCGCCCCATACTCCCCGGGCGTGTTGATGTTGTCGAGCGCGCGCGGATTTGGTTCGTCCAGCAACGCCGTGTCGGTGCTGCTCAGGAACTTGCGCGGACACTGCTTGCCGGCGGCGACCCAGGCCGACAGGGTCTCGTGGCTGCGAGGCTCGTAGATGGCACACAGGGGCTCGGGCAGCCCGTCGTGGCTCGAGCGGTAAGCGGTGGCCGCGCGCGCCGCATCGCGCCCGGCGACAAGGTGAGCGAGCGATGCGTCATCCAGCAGCGGCAGGTCGCACGCCAGCACCAGCCACGCAGCCTCCGGGTGCTGCGACTGGGCGGCGAGGAGCCCGGCGATCGGGCCGATGTTCTCGTGCGTATCCTTAATCTGCGCAAAGCGTGCGCGCAGGGGGTCAGCGGCCTGGTCGGCACGCACCGACACGAACACCTGCGCCACGTACCTCTTAAGCAGCGCTACGGCTCGCTCGAGCTGCGGCGTGTCGTCGCCGTANNCGCTCTTGCCGCCGGTTTTTTCGAGCAGCCGCAGATCGTCGATCGCGATGCCCTTGTCGACCGCCTTGCACATGTCGTAGATCGTAAGCGCGGCAACCGTCGCGCCGGTGAGGGCTTCCATTTCCACGCCGGTGCGGTGATGTATCGACACCGTGCAGCGCACCACGATCTCGCCGCTGCGCGCGTGTGCGATCTCGATCTGGCAGTCCTCCAGCCCCAGCGGGTGGCAGAAGGGGATGAGTTCATGCGTGCGTTTCGCCGCCATGACGCCCGCGATGATGGCGGTGTCGAACACAGGTCCCTTCCTGGTGCGATGGCCGCTCGCGCGCAACGCGCGCGCCACCGCGGCCGGCAGCCGAACTCGTGCTTCTGCGACCGCGCTGCGGGCCGTCACTTCCTTGGCGCCGACGTCCACCATTGCCGGCTGGTGCTGCGCGTCGAGATGGGTGAGGCCGCTGCGTCCCATCAGCCACCGATGTAGAACATTTCGACCTTGCGTTCATGCGCGCCGTGCAGCTGCGCGCGCTGCTCGCTGTAACGGTCGGTGCGCTTCAGCCACAAGTTGCGGATGATCTCGAGCAACTGATCGTCGCTCGCACCGCCGCGCAGTGCATCGCGCAGGCTGGTGCCGCGGGTAGCAAACAGACACGTGTACACCACACCGTCCGAGGACAGACGCACGCGCGAACAGTCACCGCAGAAGGGCTGCGAAACCGAGGAAATGAATCCCACTTCCCCCTGGCCGTCCGCGAACGCGTAGCGCTTGGCGACCTCACCGCGGTAACCCGGATCCAGTCCCACCAGTGGCCAGCGGCTGCCGATTTGCGCTGCCAGTTCCTGCGAGGGCACAACCAGTTCCGAGCGCCAGTGATTGCGGTTGCCCACGTCCATGTACTCGATGAAGCGCACGATCACGCCGGTGCCACGGAAGCGCTCCAGGAGGTCAAGAACCGTGTGATCGTTGATACCGCGCTGCACGACGGCGTTGATTTTGATCGGGGCGAGTTGCGCCCGCCGCGCGTGCTCGATGCCATCGAGCANNCCCGCCGCTCATGCGCGTGAACACCTCGCGGTCGAGGCTGTCGAGACTCACCGTAACGCGCTTGAGTCCCGCGGCCTTGAGCTCGCCGGCGTAGCGCGCCAGCAGCATGCCGTTGGTCGTGAGCGCGACGTCTTCGACGCCCGGAATAGCCGTCAGGTCGCCGATGAGATCCGGGAGGTTCGCCCGCAGCAGCGGCTCCCCACCGGTGAGGCGCAGCTTGCGCACCCCGAGCTGCACAAACAATCGCGCCAGACGCACGATCTCATCGAAGGAGAGCCGCTCGTGCGAGCCGAGGAAGCGGTACTTCTCGTCGTAGGTCTCGCGCGGCATGCAGTACGGGCAGCGGAAGTTGCACCGGTCCATGACCGAGATCCGCAGGTCGCGTACCGGGCGGGCGAGCGTATCCCGCGGCGCGGGCAGCGCGTTCAAAGGAACGATGACTTCGCGGACGGACATACAGGAAGTATGACCACGTGATGGGGCCAATGGCTATCGACCGCAAGGGGTGGGCGGCCTGGCGGTGCCCCTACAGCGTCTGGAAATGCCTAGACCCAACGATACAGGCGTGCGACGAAGCCTTTGGCATAAGTATTGGGTCCCGGGGGCAGCTCGAGAAAGCCATCCGTTCCGGCCAGGGCAGAGAAATCACCCGAGCCGTTGGTGGGCGCAGGCATCGCCCAAGCCCGGGCCCAGTCGTCGTGTTGGACACGAACTGGCAGGAAATAGGTCAGCGGCGGCGTCACGGTCACGGCTGCACCGAGTGCCATGCGCTCCGGTGGTGGCGGCTGTTCGCCGAGGCTGCCGGACAACGCGGGCAGAACATAACGCGACAGGCACACGAGTGTTGAGACCGGGTTGCCGGGCAGTCCAAACACGGCGGCCCCGGATGGCGCCATGCCAAACCACAACGGTCTGCCGGGCCGCTGCGAGACTTTGTGGAAGATCGCGCGTACGCCGAGCTCCTGCATAACCTGCGGGACCAGGTCATAGCGCCCCATGGAAACCCCGCCCGACAGCACCAGTACGTCGTGCGTTTGCAGGTGAAAACGCAGCCGCTCCTTAAGCTCCGCAGGATTGTCATCGATGTGATCATCGGCCACGCGCTGGTAGCCGTGCTCGCGCAGCGCGGCGACGACGCCGTACGCATTGGAACGACGCACCTGGTGCGCGAGCACCGGCTCGCCGGGTTCGACGAGTTCGTTGCCGGTGGAAATGACCGCCAGCATCGGCTGACTGCTCACGCGGATGCGCGCCATGCCGGCCCCCGCCGCGACCGCGATCTCCGGGGCGTGCAGACGCACCCCCGCGGATATCAACAGCGCACCCTGACGCGTGTCGCTGCCGCGGCGGTGGACGTTCTGCCAGGGCTCGACGCGCAGTTGCTCGGCGAGTCCGGCCCGGCCCTCAACCACGGCGATCTCTTCGACCGGAACCACGCTGTCGCAGCCGGCGGGCAGCACCGCGCCGGTCATCACTTCGATGCAGGCATCATCGGCTTCGAGGGTCAGTGCTGGATCGCCCGCCGCCTGCGTGCCCTGGATCCTGAGCTTGCGCGCGGTGACGCTCACTGACTGGCTGCGCAGCGCGACGCCGTCCATGGCAACCCGGTCGAACGGCGGCTGGTCGCGTTCCGCGTAGATATTCTCGCGCAGCACCGCGCCGCCGCACTGCGCCAGCGGCAGCGACTCGATGGGCAGACACTGCAGGTGCTGCCCGATGAGCCGGTCAGCCTCCGCGGGTGTAATCACTCAGGGCTTCTTCTCGGTCCTGGTCTTGAAGACCTTCACCTGCTCATTGAAGCGGTCCGCCACGCTTTGCGCCTGGTCGATGGCCGCGTTGTGCTTCTGCGTCTCAACCTTCTCCATGTCCGCTTTCTGCTCGGGCTTGAGCTTATCGCCAGCCTTGGCGATGTTGTCCGCGAGTTCCTTGTCAATGCAGGAGTTGTAATCGCTGATGGCCTTGTCGTATTCCTTGACGGCCTTCTGTCCCGCGAGCATCTCGTCCATGGTCGCCGAGGCGCCGTCGGGTATCTTGCTCGGAGCCGCCGGGTAGGGGCAGTCGGCGTATACCGGGGCGGCGGTGAGTAGCGTTACGGCAGCCATCGTAAGCAATGCCTTCATAGCTTTTGTCCAGTCAGGGGATGATTCGGACCGCTATCTTAAGAGCCGCTCGCCGGATAAGGCTAGTTTCAGTCGCGGCCCGCCCCTCACTGCCGTGCTTTCCTGGCCGTCCGGCCAGATGCGCCCCGGGCGCCTGGCGCCCTGGCGTGCAGGAAACACAGCGGGGCGTGGTCGTTCACTGCCCCGACCGCCTGCAGATAGGCATAGATGATGGTGCTGCCGACGAAACGGAAGCCGCGCCGGATGAGATCCTTTGAGATCTGGTCACTCAGCGCAGTGCGGGCGGGCGTGCTGGCGCGCCGCCCGCGCAGCACCGGCTGACCGCCCACGAACGACCACAGATAGCGGTCGAAGGAGCCGAACTCGCGCTGCACAGCGAGAAAAGCGGCGGCATTGCTGACCGTGGCTTCAATCTTCAGGCGATTGCGCACGATTCCCGGATCGCGGCGCAGGGCGGCACGGCGGCGGGCGTCGAATCGCGCCACCTTGCCGGGATCGAAGTTGGCGAACGCCCGCAGGTAGCCGGCGCGCTTACGCAGGATCGTCGCCCACGACAGTCCCGCCTGGGCCCCCTCGAGGGTCAGCATTTCAAAGAGCAACCGGTCGCCGTGCACCGGCCGCCCCCACTCCTCGTCGTGGTAGCGCACGTAAGCCGCGTCGGCGCTTTGCGTCCAGCGGCAGCGGCGCGTGTCAGCAAGCCGCGGGGCAGCGGCCGAAGCTTTTGGTTTGCCAACCATTGCCCGATAATGCCAGACACATGGAAGTGCGCGAACGTGGTACGCAGCGGCTGTGAGTGCGGGGGCGTTCCGCAGCACTACGCTGGTCGTTACTGTCTGCCTGTTGGCAGCCGCGCTGCTGCCGCGCGGCGCACGTGGCGATGCTGGGCCGCCCTATCTCACCAACGATCCTGGAACTCCGGGCAACGATAACTGGGAAATCAATCTCGCTTCGATGCAGACCATCGAGCGCGGCCAGGCGTCCTATCAGCTTCCCCAGATCGATCTTAATTTTGGTATCGGCGAGCGCATTCAGCTGACTTATGAAATCCCGTACGTCGTTCAGAGCAGAACCGATGAACCGCAGGCGAGCGGCTGGGGTAATGCCTATCCGGGCCTGAAGTGGCGGTTTCTTGACCAGGGTGAGGGCGGCTGGCAGGCATCGATCTTTCCGCAGCTGGAGAGCGCCGGCTCGGCGACGGCGCGCGGTGCCGGGATCGCCGTGGCGGGTCCGCGTCTCCTGTTGCCGCTGGAAGTCGCCAAGGCGATTGGTCCGCTCAATTTCGATTTCGAGGCCGGTTACTACCTCCCATGGCACGGGCCCGAGGAGCGCATTCTCGGGCTGGTCGCCGGCCGCCCGGTAACACCGCGGCTTGAACTGGACGCCGAGATCTACAACGATCATGTGATGGGAACTTCTCCGAACGTGACGACGCTCGACTTCGGCGCCCGCTACAAGCTGCACCGCGGATTCATTCTGCTTTTCATGGCCGGTCGCGGTTTGGGGGGGAACTCCAACGGGCAGGTGCAGTTCCTGGGCTACCTGGGCGTGCAGATACTGCTGAGCAACTACGGACGCACGCTGACCGCGGATTGATCGTAATTCGGAGGTACCCAGGCGCCATGAACACTGACCGGAAATCAAGAATCTGGTCAGTGATCCGCGTCTCGAGCGGCAATTTCCTCGAGATGTACGACTTCATGGTGTTCGGCTATTACGCCGCCGCGATCGGCAACGCGTTCTTTCCGAGCGCCAACGCTTTCGTGTCCTTGATGTTGTCGCTCATGACCTTTGGCGCGGGTTTCCTGATGCGGCCCCTCGGCGCCATCNNGCCATCGTGCTCGGGGCCTACGCTGACCGGCACGGGCGCCGCGCGGGGTTGCTCTTGACGCTGAGCCTGATGTCTGTGGGGATCCTCTCCATCGCGTGCGTCCCGGGATACGCGACCATCGGCCTCATGGCGCCGCTGCTGGTGCTGAGCGGGCGCCTGCTGCAGGGATTTTCGGCGGGCATGGAGCTCGGCGGCGTCTCGGTCTACCTATCGGAGATCGCAACCCCCGGTCACAAGGGCTTCTACGTCAGCTGGCAATCGGCCAGCCAGCAGGTCGCCGTCATGTTCGCGGCATTGGTGGGAGTCACGCTGGGCTCAGCCCTGTCGCCGGAGCAAATGAGAGCGTGGGGATGGCGTGTGCCGCTACTGCTCGGCTGCGTGATTATCCCGGTGCTGTTTGCACTCAGACGTGCGCTGCCGGAGACCGATCAGTTCCTTGCCCGCAAACACCGCCCCGGTACCTCAGAAATCCTGCGCTCGCTCGTCGCCAACTGGAAGATCGTGCTCATCGGTACCGCGATGGTCACCATGACTACGGTCTCCTTCTACATGATCACCGCCTACACGCCGACGTTCGGCAACTCCGTGCTGCACCTGGCGAGCGCGGACAGCCTGCTCGTAACCTTGTGTGTGGGCGCTTCCAATCTCTTCTGGCTGCCCGTGATGGGTGCGCTGTCCGACCGGATCGGTCGCCGACCGCTGCTCCTGACATTCACGGAGCTCATGTTAGTCACTGTCTATCCGATAATGCTGTGGCTGACCGAGGCGCCATCCTTCTCCAGATTGCTGGCGACGCAACTGTGGCTGTCGTTCATCTACGGCAGCTACAACGGCGCCATGGTTGTGCTGCTGACGGAGATCATGCCGGCCACCGTGCGCACGTCCGGCTTTGCCCTTGCATACAGCCTGGCGACGGCCCTGTTCGGCGGGTTTACGCCTGCGATCTGCACCTGGCTGATCCACGCCACTGGCAACCGCGCCGTGCCGGGACTGTGGCTCTCATTCGCCGCTGCGCTCGGCCTCGTGGCTACGCTTCTGGCGCGGCCCCGGGATGACGCGCTCGAAGCCGCCGCGCCGTGATGGCTGCGACTCGGCGGACTCCTCGCGGGTCAGGAGAATCGCGCGCCCGGAGCGATTGCTCGCGGGCTCACGCCCGCTCGTCCCTCGCCGGTCGCCCTTAAGGCTGACAGGCTTGGCACGCCTTCTGCGCTTCACGCACGCATCGCGCTTGAGCCCTGCCGCAGACGTCGAGGCACCTCGCCCCGCGCGGATCATTGGGGGGATACTTGGTACTGCAGGCGCCGGTGCAGTCGGTGTTCTTGCGGTCGCAACCTTTGACCTGAACGCACGCGTTGCAGGCATCGACGCTGACAACTTTCGTCATTTTCCAGATCCCTGCTGCAGGGTCTGTTTGCGTCTGCGAGGCAACCTGTGCCGAAAGCCCGGCAGCGAGGATCGCGCTAAGAAGCATAGGCAGTAGTGGAATACGTGACGACGGCGTAAAACGTTTCATCGGTAAACTCCTTGCGGCCTGAACACGTCAACGGATCGGGTTGAACGGTGCCTGCTGCCCTGGCGCGGTCTCCTTTACACGTGGCTCGTCCAGGCTGACGGCGCAATAGGGGCAGAAATTCACCTTAGGACCAGACCCCCAACTGAGCCCCACCGTCATGGCAATCGTCCGACTGAGGTTTGCGCGGCATCTTGGGCATTTAATGGCCCAATTTAGCGCGATGATTGCGCCCAGAAACATGAGCATACCCAACACGGGCAAGCCGGCACCGACTTTGTCGCCGGTGTAGCGCGGCAGGAATTGGCTCAGGGGGAAGGTGAGCCATCCGAGGGCGCCAAACGCGAAAAGCCATCGCACCCGGGTCTTGATGTAGTCGCGAATCGTCTGGTTCATGGTCCGCGATGCTACCGCGAGCCCCGGGCAGGTGCGACGCCGTGAAGGCACTCTGCGACGCAATGCTCGATCCGGCCCGTGAGTCCCCAGATCGACGCATTCGATAGTCGAAATCCGGGTCAAAAAGGCCCGTACAGTGCTCGGACCAGATCTACCACCATGGCCTTTACCAACTCCGCGTTGATTTCTGCGAGCGTGTAGTCGCCTACCGCGCTAGCGCCATGGCTGTCGGAGGTATTTCGCTCAAAGTGGATCCGCCGAGCCTGGCGATCTGGCTTGGCCCGCAGGTACGGGTAACCCCCGAGGCCGTGACCAAGGCGCACGTGTCTGCTGACGGGGATGTCAATCCGTGCATCGCTTCCGTCGGCTGGCACTCTCGCCGCCACACCTCGCTGGTTGAGCGCCTGGGCCATCTGCTCCAGGGCGGGCGTAATCACACGTGCCAGGCAGACTGTGGCGGCTTCACTGAAATTCTCCTCGGCCGAGCTCTTGCCGGTTGCGTCATTGCGGGCCTGAGCAACGCGCGCGTTGTGGTGGGCGAAGATTGCGTCAAGCTCCTGTTCGATGTCTTTGGCCATAGCCGATACTCCGAATCAACGCCTTGCACCTAAGCTTACATCGACACGTCTCGACAGCGCTGAGAGCCAAAATTACAAGTGATTGGCGCGCCCGGAGAGATTGCTCGCGGGCCCACGCCCGCTCGTCCCTCGCTGGTCGCTCGGGACCGCCCGCGCGCAACGCGCGTGCGTCCAACCGGCTCGCGGACTCGCCAGTTGTCGAACCCCTGCGCCGCCTGCGGCGGCGTCGGGAGTTCGAACCCGACCATCAGCATGCAGTATTCCCAGGAGGCCTTCCTGCCTCTGATATCGCGCGCCCGGAGAGATTCGAACTCCC
>PMHN01000218.1 GCA_003156695.1 Gammaproteobacteria bacterium | reverse complement strand
GGGGCACACGCCCTGGCGGCCCGGCGCGGTGGCCTCGCGTGCCGCGGCGGCTCCGGCCGCGGCGCCATCCACGAGCGCAGCGGCGAGTGCAAACAATCCGCGGCAGGCTCCGGCGCTGCGGGCGCGCTCGGCGGACACCGCGGGAAGGAATGCCTGCAATGCGTCGTCCCAGGCGAGCGTGCCGCGCGACTGGGAAAACAAATGCACGCTCGGGGTGAAGCCGCCGGACATGAGCACGAGGTCGCAGCGCAATGTCTGGGCCTCACTCACCTCGCCTTGCCGGATGCGCGCGACCCGTACGGCCTTCACGCGCCGGCGCCCGGAGGTCCCGAGCACGGTGGCGTCTGTCAGCACGGGAATTCCCGCGGCGCGCGCCAGATCNNCGTCGCGCACCTCGGCGATCATGGCGACAGTCACTCCGGCTTGCTGCAGGTCGAGCGCCGCCCCGTAGGCCGCATCACTCGCGGTCACCACCACGGCCCGCGTGCCGGGCCGCACGCCGTAGCGGTAGAGCCAGGTGCGTGCCGCACCAGCCAGCATGATTCCCGGGCGGTCGTTGCCCGGAAACACCAGCGGACGCTCGATAGCGCCGGTGGCGAGCACCACTTCGCGCGCGCGAACCTGCCACTGGCGCTCACGCGGTTGCAGGGCTGCGGGCGCGGCGAGGTGATCGGTCAGGCGCTCGTTCAGCGCCACGAGGTTGTGGGCGAAGTACCCGAAGGCGGTCGTGCGCGGTAGCTGCGTGACCTGCCGCGCCGCCAGGTCGGCGAGAGTGTCGTTGAGCCAGCGCGCGGCGGGTCGGCCGTCGATGCCGGGCGCTGCGCGCGGACCATCGCTAAGCAGTGAACCCCCGAACTCGTTCTGCTCGTCGCACAGGATGACCCGCGCGCCGGCACTCGCCGCGGCGGCGGCCGCGGCCAGCCCCGCGGGACCGGCGCCGACGACGAGAACATCGCAGTGCGCATAGCGGCCGGCGTACCGGTCGGGATCTGGGAGCGTGGGCGCGCGCCCAAGGCCGGCGGCCGCGCGGATGCGCGGCTCGTACAGCAAACGCCACGCGCGGCGTGGCCACATGAAGGTCTTGTAGTAGAAGCCGGCCGGGATGAATGGCGACAGCAGGTCGTTTACTGCGCCGAAGTCGAGCGCGAGACTCGGCCAGCGATTCTGGCTGTGTGCCTCGAGCCCTTCGTACAGTTCGACCTGTGTAGCGCGCAGGTTGGGGGTGTAGCGCGCCGCGTCACGTCGCACCGCCACCAGTGCGCTGGGTTCCTCGGCACCGGCGGCGAGCAGGCCGCGCGGGCGGTGGTATTTGAAGGAGCGGCCGAGGAGATGCACGCCGTTGGCGAGCAGGGCTGAGGCGAGCGTGTCGCCCGCGACACCCGCATAGGCGCGCCCGTCGAAACTGAAGCGCAGCACGCGCGAGCGATCGATGTGCCCGCCGGTGGAGCTGCGGAACCGCTCATTCACGAGGCGGACTCATCCGGCGCTCGCGGCGGGGTCTCGCCCAGCCTGTAAGTGGCGAGGAAGTGATCGCTGGTCGTATCCCGCAGCGCGTTGAAAAAGCGGCCGCAGCCGTGCGTGTGACGCCAGCGCTCGGCATGCGGGCCGCGGGTGTTGTCGCGGCGATAGAGGTAGTCGCTCCATTGCTGCGCGGAGAGCTCCGCGGATTGCGCGGGGCGCGCGATGTGCGCCTGCCCGCCGTAGACGAACTCCAGCTCCGGACGCTCACCACAGTACGGGCAGTCAATCAGTAGCACGCGCGCTCATCCTCTAGTGCGCGACCGCGGCTGCGGCGGCCTCGTCGATGAGGTTGCCGTCGCGGAAGCGTTCGAGCGTGAAAGGCGCATTGATCGGGTGCGGCTCGTCACGCGCAATGGTCCACGCAAACACGTGCGCCGCGCCCGGTGTTGCCTTGAAGCCGCCGGTTCCCCAGCCGCAGTTCACATACAGGCCGGGCACCGGGGTTTTGGCAATGATGGGCGAGCGGTCCGGTGTCACATCGACGATGCCGCCCCAGTTGCGCAGCATGCGCAGGCGCCGGAACATCGGGAACAGCTCGCAGACCGCTTCCAGGGCGTGGCTGCTGATGTGCAGGCCGCCGCGCTGGGTATAAGAGGTGTAGGCGTCGGTGCCGGCACCGATGACCAGTTCCCCCTTATCGGACTGGCTGATGTAGGCGTGGATGGTGTTGGACATGACCACGCAGGGAAACACGGGTTTCACGGGCTCGGACACCAGCGCCTGCAGCGGGTAACTCTCGAGCGGCAGCTCAACGCCGGCCATTTTCATGACCACGCTGCTGTGGCCCGCCGCCGCCACCCCGACGCGCCGCGCGCTGATCGGGCCGCGAGTGGTTTCCACGCCGGCGACGCTGCCGTCGGCGTTGCGCAGGATGCCAGTCACCGCGCAGTTTTCGATGATGTCGACGCCGAGTGCATCAGCGGCGCGCGCGTAACCCCAGGCGACCGCGTCGTGGCGCGCGGTTCCACCCCGGCGTTGCAGGGCGGCACCGAGGACCGGATAACGGATGTCGCCAATATTCAACGGCGGGCAGAAGGCCTGCGCTTCCTCGGGCGTGAGCCACTCGTTGTCGACGCCGGCGGCGCGGTTGGCATGCACGTGGCGCTTGGACACCTGCACGTCGTGCACCGAATGCGCCAGCATCAGCACGCCGCGCTGCGAAAACATCACGTTGTAGTTGAGGGTCTGCGAGAGGCTCTCCCACAGCTTGACCGCGTGGTCGTAGAGGGCCGCACTCTCGTCGAACAGGTAGTTGGAGCGGATGATGGTGGTGTTGCGGCCGGTATTACCGCCGCCGATCCAGCCTTTTTCGAGCACCGCAACGCTGCCGAAGCGATGCTCGCTGGCGAGGTAGTAGGCCGCTCCCAAGCCATGCCCGCCGCCACCGATGATGATCGCGTCATAGGCGCTTTTGGGTTCAGGATGGCGCCACTGCGCCGTCCAGCCACGCTGGCCGGTCAGGCCGCGCTTCAGAAGTGACAGTCCGGAAAAGGGTTGCATCAGCGAAGGGGGTCCTGAGTGGCACTCAAGGTGTGGCGCGATCACCCCCTAGCATGCTCTGCGCGCCCCGGTGCGGCGAGCACGCGCACGCCTGTGGACTTGAACATTTGCGACACCGGCCCGAAAGCGGGGCAACTGGCAAGTCGCGACCGCAGCTGACGCGTCTCCAGGAAGTCGGCGGCGGGGTGGCGACCGACAAACGCCGGACGATCGTGAGCGGATGTCAGCGCGTAGCGTGCATCGTCGAGAGTGCGCCCGCTCGTCCACGCCGGAAAACCACGTATGTGAGCAACACCGCGACGATGGAAATGGCGCTGGTCCAGAACTCGGCGCGGTGCGCGGGCGTCAGCGCCATTGCGATCAGCACCAGCAGCATCCCCGCGATCGCGAGGTAGCTCAGCCACGGGAACAGCCACATGGGCAGTGTCGGCGGGGGTTCGCCGGCGCGCTCGCGCGCCCGTCGCGAGCGCACCTGCGACACTGCGATGGCGAGATAAATCACGGCGATGACGGCGCCGGACGCGTTCACCAGGAAGGCAAACACGACGCTCGGCGAGAGAATGGCGGCGATCACGCCGGCGAATCCCACCGCGCTGGCGAGCAGCACGGCGCGCGCCGGTACCTGGCGACGGTTGGTCCGCACCAACCAGCGCGGCGCATCGCCGCGGCTGGCGAGGACGAACAGCACGCGCGAGGCCACGTAGAAAGACGAATTTAGGCACGACAGCACCGCCGTGAGAATCACCGCCGCCATGAATTCGCTCGCGTAGGGGAAGCGGACTTCGTCCAACGCGAGGGTAAAGGGTGACTGACCCGAGACCACGTGTGTCCAGGGCACCGTGCTCACGATCACAAAGATCGAGCCGACGTAGAAGAGCAGAATGCGGGTGATGATGGTCGAGGTCATCCGCGCCACCGCCCGCGCCGGCTCGGGCGATTCCGCCGCGGCGATCGTCACCACCTCAGCGCCCATCATGGACCAGATGACTGTGGTCACGGCGGCCAGCACCGCGAATGCCCCCCGCGGCGCAAACCCTCCATGATCGATGAGGGTGGAGAAGGTCGGCCCGATCGCAGAGCGGTAGCCGCAGGCGTGCGCGCCGACCACGATGATAAAGGAGACAATGGCCGCGACCTTGATCGATGAGAACCAGAACTCGAACTCGCCGTAGGCGCGCGCGGGCATGAGATTCACGCACGTCATGAGCAGTATCAAAGCGGTGCCAATCTGCCACATCGGCAGCGGCAGCCAGCGCTGGATGATGCCAGCTCCGGCGATCGCCTCGACCGGAATCACCACCACCCAGAAGTACCAATAGAGCCAGCCGACCGAGAATCCGGCCCAGTTGCCGAGCGCCGTGCGGGTGAACTCCGTAAACGAGCGCACCTGCGGCATGTCGACCGCCATCTCCCCGAGCATGCGCATGATCAGCAGGACCAGGAGGCCCGTGAGCGCATAGCTCACGATAATTGCCGGGCCTGCGGCGGCGATCGCCACGCTGCTGCCGACGAACAGACCGGCACCGATGATGCCGCCGATAGTGATCATCGCTACGTGGCGCGGCCGCAGCGAGCGGCTCAGCGCGTTCTGATCCGCCGCAGCGGTCGCCGGTACATCGATCATCGGTTCCCCAGATCGCATCAGGCTTCCGCTGGCAGTGAATCAGCCGTTGTCGTCAGCGTGTGCGACGCCAGCGTGCCGATGTGATGTCGGCCTTTGACGGCGTACCACCCGAGACCCGCTCCGAGAATCACGGCGATGTAGACGAACGCGCCCCAGGTGTTA
>PMHN01000271.1 GCA_003156695.1 Gammaproteobacteria bacterium | reverse complement strand
ACATGGTGGACATGCTGCGCGAGCGTGGCTATCCGCACGTGCGGGTAATCGTGGGCGGCGGCGGCACGATCGCCCCGCACGAGATCGAGGGGCTGGAGCGCCATGGCGTGGAGAAGATCTACACGCCCGAGGACGGCCGGCGCATGGGGCTCGCCGGCATGATCGGCGATGTTTTTGCGCGCCTGGCCGCTGCCAGGAAGCCGGTCTACGAATTCCGCCCCTTGAATGCGCGCGATCACGGCCTCATCGCCCGCACCATTTCGGTCCTGGAGGGCGCCGATTACGGGGAGTCAGGCGGCGCGCAGGTGGAGCAGATCCGCCGTGCCCTCGCGCGCTCGCGCAACAAAGTGCCGGTCATCGGCATCACCGGCACCGGAGGCGCGGGCAAGTCGAGCCTCACGGATGAGCTGCTGGGGCGCCTGGTGCGCCAGTTCCCGCAGGCGCAGATCGCCGTGGTGGCGATGGATCCCACCCGGCGGCGCAGCGGTGGCGCGCTCCTCGGGGACCGCATCCGCATGAACAGCCTGTCGGCGGAGAACATTTTCATGCGCTCGCTCGCCACGCGGCGCGCGCACCTGGCGACCGCGGCGGTGCTCAAGGACGTGATTGAGCTCTACAGGGCGGCTGGCTTTGACCTGGTGATCGTCGAGACCGCGGGCATCGGCCAGTCGGACACCGAGATCGTGGATCTGGTGGACCTGTCGCTTTACGTGATGACGAGCGAGTACGGCGCGCCCAGCCAGCTGGAAAAGATCGACATGCTCGACTTCGCCGACTTCATCGTGCTCAACAAGGCCGAGAAGCGTGGCACCGAGGACAGCCTGCGCGATGTGAAGAAGCAATGGCGGCGTAACCACCCCGATCGCGCGCAACTGCCGGACGCCGAGTTGCCGGTGTACCCGACCATCGCCAGCCGCTTCAACGATCCTGGCGTCAACGCGCTGTTCGCGGCCGTGTGCGCACGGCTGAGCGCGAAAGAGATCGGCACGTTCGCGTGGCAGGTCACCGATCCAGGACCTACCGCGTTGACGGCACGCACGCCCCTGATTCCGGGCGCCCGCACGCGCTACCTGGCGGAGATCGCCCAGGGCGGCCGCGCGACCCGCGCCCGCATCGAAACCCAGGTCGAGGCGGCGCGGCGCGCGTTCGGCCTCTACGAATCCCTGAAGACACTGCGCGATGCACGCCTGCCGGCGCCGCTCGCGCCGTTCGCGCACGAGCTGCTCGCGGAAAGCAGCGCCGATGCCACGCGTCGTGAGCTGCGCGCAGCCTACAACCGCGCGCTCGAGGAGATTGGCGCTGCCGGAGTTGGTGAGCTGCGGGCCTGGCCGGCGCGGGTGCGATCGGCGACCGAGGAGAGCTACTCCTACAAGGTTCGCGACCGGGACGTGAAGGGTGAGAACTACACCGAGAGCCTGTCGCGCCTGCCCGTGCCGAAGCTGGCGGTGCCGCGCCTGAAGGACTGGGGTGAAACGCTGCATTTTCTTCTCACCGAGAACCTGCCCGGCGCCTACCCGTACACCGGCGGTGTCTATCCTTACCGCCGTGAAGCGGAAGACCCCACCCGCATGTTCGCCGGCGAGGGCGGACCTGAGCGCACCAACCGGCGCTTCCATTACCTCGCGCACGGTCATGGGCCGCGGCTCTCGACCGCGTTTGATTCCACCACGCTCTATGGCGAGGATCCGGATACGCGACCGGACGTCTACGGGCGCACCGGCAATTCCGGCGTCTCGATTGCGACCCTCGATGACATGAAGAAGCTCTACTCGGGCTTCGATCTGTGCGGGCCGGCGACCTCGGTCTCCATGACCATCAACGGGCCGGCGCCGATCATCCTGGCGATGTTCATGAACACCGCGATCGACCAGCAGGTCGAGCGCTACCTGAAGAGCGACGGCCGCTGGCCGGCGGCCGAGAAAAAGATCGCCGCCCTGGTGGCCGAGCGCGCCGCCGGTGGCGCGCTGGCGCCGGCGTACAAAGGCGGCCTGCCGCCGCACCATGACGGTTCGGGGCTCGCGCTGCTGGGTGTTACGGGCGATGAACTCGTGCCGCGCGAGCTCTACGAGCGCATTCGCGCCGCGGCGCTGCTGGCGGTGCGCGGCACTGTGCAGGCCGACATCCTCAAGGAGGACCAGGCGCAGAACACCTGTATTTTCTCCACCGAGTTCGCGCTGCGCATGATGGGCGACGTGCAGCAGTACTTCATCGATGAGCGGGTGCGTAACTTCTACTCGGTGTCGATTTCCGGCTATCACATCGCCGAAGCCGGTGCCAACCCGATCTCACAGCTGGCGTTCACGCTCGCCAACGGCTTCACCATCGCCGAGTACTACCTTGCGCGCGGCATGAAGATCGATGACTTTGCGCCCAACCTGTCGTTCTTCTTTTCCAACGGCATGGACGCGGAGTACGTGGTAATCGGGCGCGTAGCGCGCCGCATCTGGGCGCGCGCCATGCGCGAGCGCTACCAGGCGGATCCGCGCAGCCAGATGCTGAAATACCACGTGCAGACCTCCGGCAGGAGCCTGCATGCGCGCGAGATCTCCTTCAACGACATCCGCACGACGCTGCAGGCCGTGTACGCGCTGTTCGACAACTGCAACAGCCTGCACACCAACGCCTACGACGAGGCGCTCACCACGCCGACCGAGGAGAGCGTGCGGCGCGCGGTGGCGATCCAGCTCATCATCAATCGCGAGCTGGGGCTCAATAAGATCCAGAACCCCTGGCAGGGTTCGTTTGCCATCGACTACCTGACTGACCTGGTCGAAGAGGCCGTGTACAAGGAGTTCGAAGCGCTCGCGGAACGCGGTGGCGTGCTCGGCGCCATGGAAACCATGTACCAGCGCGGCAAGATCCAGGAGGAGTCGCTTTACTACGAGACCAAGAAGCACGACGGCTCACTGCCGATCGTCGGCGTCAACACGTTTCTCTCCGGGACCGACGGCTCCGATGAGCACAAGGGCGCGCAGCTCATCCGCTCAAGCGACGAGGAGAAACAGGATCAGGTCGCAGCGGTGCGCGCGTTCCAGGCGCGCAATGCGCCGCGCGCGCCGGCGGCCTTGAGCGCGCTGCAGGCCGCGGCGGCCGGCGGCGGCAACGTGTTCAGCGAGCTCATGCAAAGCGTCAAGGTCTGCTCGCTCGGGCAGATCTCGCGGGCTCTGTATCAGGTTGGCGGGCAGTATCGACGCAACATGTGAGGTCCGGTTCGCCCAGGCCCGCCAGGATCGCAGCGCGCGCCTGCGCACACAGCTGCAACACTTCGTCGGCCTCCGGCGGAGCGGCGGGCGTCAGCGCCGGCAGGATCTCCAGCACCAGCCGCCCGGGAAGCGGCGGGGCGCCGCTCGGCGGCAGTGCGCGGCGCGTGCCCCGCACGATTGCCGGCACCACCGGGCAGCCCGCGCGCACGGCGGACACGAATGCGCCGGTGTGGAACTTCAATAGGCCCGGGGTGCGCGTGAACGTGCCTTCGGGAAAGAACACCAGCGAGTGCCCCTCGATCGCCTGGCGCATGAGGCGCCGTGCATCGCTTGCGCCACGGTTGCGGTTGAAGCGCTCCACGAATTCGCTCCCCAGCCTGCCTAACAGCGCACCGACCAAAGGCACCGAGGCCATTTCGCGCTTGATCACGAAGCCGAAGCGCGGCGGCAGCGCCGCAGTGAGCACGATGCCGTCAAGGTAGCTGGCGTGATTGCAGACGACCACGCACTGAGCCTGCGGGATGCGTTCCGGGAACTTCACCACCAGCGGCATGCCGGCGACGTGCAGGAATACGCGTGCCAGCGTGTGCGCGGCTGCGCGGCGCCACGACAGCTTCGGCAGCAGCAGCAGCAGCAGCAGCGTGAACATCCCCACGCCCAGGAACATCGTGAGCGTCCAGGCCGCGTACGCGAATCGCGCCGGCGCGAGCATCAGCGCCTTTGATGAAGAAGAGAGACTCACGAGGCCTTTCCGCTCATGCCCGAGGATGGGCGCTAAGGTATGTGAACTGGTTCTCTTTATGTTAATGCCAGAACGCAGGTGTGAAGATCATCACGTCGATGCGTAGCCGCTCGTCACCATACTGGGCTCACCACATTCCCGGAAGTCCGACCGGAACCAGCTTGTCCAACTCCACGGCCATCGCCATGACCTCCAGCGCCGATTCCACTGATCCGGCGGTGACCCGTTTTCTGGACGCGGTTTGGATGGAGCGTGGTCTTTCGCCGAACACACTCGCCGCCTACCGCGCCGATCTCACGGCGCTCGGCCGCTGGCTCACCGAGCGCAACGTGCCCATCATGCGCACCTCGCGGGTGGACCTGCAGGATTTTATAGCCTTTCGCGTGCGCGCCGGCGCCCGGCCGCGCTCGACCGCGCGCCAGCTGTCCAGTTTCCGCCGCTTCTTCCGCTACTTCATGCGCGAGAGCGTGATCCGTGAGGATCCGACCGCGCAGATCGCCATGCCGAAGATTGGCCGCTCGCTGCCGCGCTCGCTGACAGAAGAGGAAGTCGAATCGCTTCTGCAGGCGCCGGTTGTTGGCGACCCGCTCGGCAACCGCGATCGCACCATGCTGGAAGTGCTGTATGCAACCGGCCTGCGGGTGACGGAGCTAGTCAACCTGCGCCAGGGGCAGATCAACCTCAACCAGGGCGTGATCCGCATCCTCGGCAAGGGCGACCGCGAGCGCCTTATTCCTCTCGGCGAGGAGGCGATGCGCGCCCTGAAGGAGTTCGCCAAGGGGGCGCGCGCCGAGATCCTGCTCGAGCGCCAGACCGATTACGTCTTTCCCACCCGCCGCGGCGACCGCATGACGCGCCAGGCTTTCTGGCACATTATCAAGCGCTACGCCCGCAAGGCGGGGATCGGCAAGGAACTCTCGCCGCACACGCTGCGGCACGCCTTCGCCACCCATCTGCTCAACCATGGCGCCGACCTGCGTGTGGTGCAGATGCTGCTCGGGCACAGCGACCTATCGACCACGCAGATCTACACGCACGTGGCGCGGGAACGTATGAAAGAGCTGCACGGCCAGCACCATCCCCGCGGCTGATACCGGTCGCGCGCGATTCCCGGGCGCTGTGAGCCCCCGGGGCTCTGTTAGACTTTCGAACTAACGTGCGCGCCGCGGGTCCTAACCGCATTGGCTGGCAGTCAAAAGGCTCAAGACGATGATGTTCCGCAAACTCACCGGGTTACTGGCGTGCGGCGCGCTGTGCGCGCAGCTGGCGCATGCGCAGGCGCCCGCACCGCAGCAGGCACCGCAGCCCGCCCCGCAGCCTGCGGCGCAGCCGGACCGGCGCGCCGAAATCGCGAGCCATATTCCGGGCGCGCGGGCGGATGAGTTGCGGGTCACGCCCATTGCGGGCATCTATGAGCTGACGCGCGGTACCGACATTGCGTATGTCACCACCGACGGCAAGTACGCCATTTCCGGCGACCTGTACGACCTTCCCACCAACACCGATCTCACCGAGGCGCACCGGCGCGAGGTCCGCGCCCGCATGATCGCCGCGATTCCCGAGAGCGAAATGGTGATCTTCGGTCCGAAAGACCCGAAATACACCGTGACCGTGTTTACCGACGTCGACTGTGCGTACTGCCGCAAACTTCACAGCCAGATCGCCGAGTACAACCGTCTCGGCGTGCGGGTGCGCTACCTGCTCTACCCGCGCACCGAGCCCGGCAGCCCCTCATGGATCAAGGCCGAGCAGGTCTGGTGCTCCCCCGACCGCCAGGATGCGCTGACCCGCGCCAAGCTCGGCCAGGAATTGAAGACCAAGCCTTGTGCCAGCAACCCGGTGGCCCGCTTCCATGCGCTGGGCCAGGATTTCGGCTTGGAGGGAACGCCCGACATCGTGCTGCCGGGCGGTGAGATGATTCCCGGCTACGTGCCGCCTGTTGAGCTGGCACAGCACCTGAAGGACCCGCAGCACAACTAGTGAATGGGCCGAAAGTGGCCGGACGGCCACTTCCGGCAGGCCCACCGATCCGCCGGGCCGGGCACGCGGGCAAAAAGCGTGGTTTTTGCCCGCGAAAAGATGGCGCTCAAGCGCGGCTCTTTCGGCGGGCCAACACTAGCGTTCCAGCAGGCGCAGCTTATCCGGCTTGCCTTCCCACTCTTTGGCGTCCGCGGGCGCTTCCTTCATCTCCGTGATCACGGGCCACCCCTTGGCGAGTTCCGCGTTCAGCTGCTTGAACTGCTCCTGGCCCGCCGGCAGCTCTTCCTCGGAGAAGATGGCCTCCACCGGACACTCCGGCTCGCACAGGGTGCAGTCGATGCACTCCTCGGGATCGATGACGAGGAAGTTCGGCCCCTCGTGGAAGCAGTCGACGGGACATACCTCCACGCAGTCCATGTACTTGCACTTGATGCAGTTTTCGGTGACGACAAAGGTCATGCAGGTTCCTGAGGGTGCGCGCGCAGCGCAGCGCAATCATTGTGCCATGCCGGCGTGCGGCGGGTGAACAGCTAAGCCTTGGCCGGGCGTCGCAGCTGCCGGTCGATGGTGGTGAAGTGATGCGAATCGCTCCCCGAGGCGCGATCTTCCAGGTAGCGCCGCAACGCGAAGTCGGTGCTTGGGAAGGCGATATCCTCCCAGGGTATGGAGGCGGCATAAAAAAGTGCGACCTCGAGGCTTTCAGTTCCGGCCGCGTAGCCTGCCGCCGGCAGCGCCGCGCGGAAAAACACGTGCACCTGCTCGGCGTGCAGTACGTGCACGACGGCGAGCAGCGACCCGATCTCGACCTCCGCAAGCGCCTCTTCGCGGGTCTCGCGTGCCGCTGCCTGCTGCAGGGTTTCGCCGTTTTCCATGAATCCGGCCGGAACTGTCCAGTAGCCGCGCCGCGGCTCGATCGCGCGGCGGCACAGGAGAATCTGCCCCTCGTGGTCCGGCACGCAGCCCACCACCAGCTTGGGGTTCCTGTAGTGGATGGTGCCGCACGCGTCGCACACGCCCCGCGGCAGCTGATCGCCTTCGGGAATGCGCTGCGTCAGGGGCGCGCCGCAGTTGCTACAGAACTTCATAGTGGTGCCCGAGGTTGGATACGCGCTCGAGGGCGGGTCAACATGTTATGCCGGTTTTTGGGGTACGGCGCGAGGGTGGGACCCTGTACCCCGACCGCCCTTGTCGCTAGAAGCACGCCGACACCAGGGCACGTTTACTTGTTGTGCACGCCACTCCGGTTCGCGGTCTGAGTGGCCCGGGCCAAGGCCTGCTGCAACGCTGCGACCTGCGCCTCCAACCGAGCGACGCGTCCCGCCAGTGCCTCGATGATCTTCTGTAGCTCTTCGGTGCTCTTCTGACCCATGGCTCAACCTCCCGCGCAGCCCCTGCGCACGTCCGGAGGATCATACCGGGCCCATCCCGGCCGGCGAGGCCGATCGTGGTAGGTGGTGCCCGAGGTCGGAGTCGAACCGACACGCTTTTAACGGCGGCGGATTTTCCTGCCACTTCAGCTTTCGCTGCCCTAAGGGCCGGCCGGCCTTAGGTTCGTGGTCTGGAGCACGCCTTCACCGTAGCCTTATAGGCCGTAGGTGCCCGCCGTCTGCTCTCTACACCTTCCCTCGCGCTTGCGAGGGCTTGGCTCGGCGTCAGCTTGCGCTTGCGGCGCTTTTGGGCCTTCACCGAGTTTGACGGGCTTCACCGCGGGGATTTCTCCCCGCGGGCTCAAGTTATTTGTCTGAGTCCGCTGCGTCTACCAATTCCGCCACTCGGGCCTGCCGGCAGTATAAGGGGCGGAGACCCGCAACTGCGACCTTTTGCCGTGCTCGCGCATCTAAGACACTCGTGACGAGACTGGTTGAAATCAGTGTGGCCGAGGCGGTGCTCATCCGGGCCCGGGCGGGCGACCTCGGGGCGCAGCAGCTGATCTACGCGGCGGTGGCGCCGGCGACGCTGACCCTGATCCGGCGCTTCGTCGGCTACGGCGCGATCTCGCAGGACCTGTTCCAGGACACGATGGTCACGCTGTATGAGCGGTTGGCGCAGTTCCGCGGCGAAGCGCCGCTCGGAGCGTGGTTGCGGCAAATCGCGATTTCCAAGTGCCTCATGTACCTGCGCTCGCCGTGGAGTCGGGCGCGCCTGTGCCTCGCGGGCCTGGATCGCGAGACCAGCGCTGCAGCGACGCCCCTCACCACCGCCGCGACCCCGGCCGAGATGATCGACGTTGAGCGCGCGCTCGCGCAGCTCGCGCCCACTGCCCGGGCGGTACTGTGGATGTACGAAGTCGAAGGCTATTCGCACGAGGAAATCGCACGCTCCTTCGGCCGCTCGGTAAGTTTCTCCAAATCACAGCTGGCGCGGGCACATGCGCGATTGCGCACGTGGTTCGCGCCACAGGACCCCGAGAGTCATGCACAACGAGTCAGATCCTGAGCGCGACGTGGCGCGCGCTTTGCGTGCGCTGCCGGCAGACGACGCCCGGCCTTACGAGTGGCAGGAGTTCCTGGCGCGGCGCGCGCACGCCGCTTCCGGCCTGCGCAGCATCGGCGGTGGTGCGCTTGTCGCTGCCGCCGTACTGGCCGTGGCTGGCGTCGCCGCGTGGGTACGTTTCGATCATCACGCCGTCAGCACCGCCGTGACGGCTGACGCGCCCGCGGATGCCGCGGCGCCTGCCGATGCCGCGGAGCCGCGCGCTGCGGAACGCTGGCTCGAGAGCCTGCCACGCGAGCCGGCAATCGTTCGTGTCGGCACCCGCGCGGATGTGCTGATCCTCGAGGACCGGATTGCGCAGGTTGATGACCTGTTGACCGCTGGCAGCGTCGAGCGTGCGCAAGCCGGACATCTTCTCGCGCTGCAGCGGACGCGCGCCCGGCTGGTGAGTTCGCTGGTGCAGGTGCGCTACGCCGAGACGCTCGCGGATGAGTCACGTTGATGAGGAACAATTCCCAAGGAGCATTTTGTGAAGCATAAAAGCGCGTTCTCCCCCTGGATCCTGTGCGCCGCCGCGGCGCTCGGCATCGGTGCCGCATTGCATGCCGGCGCGGTCTACTCGCAGGGAGCTGCGGCNNGGCCGCACGCCCCGATAACGGTGATCTCGACGCGCAACTGGACGCCGCGCGCCACAAGCTCGAGGAGGCCGCGCATGAGGTCGCAGAGCTCTCAGCGCAGATGAGCGGGCCGCTAATCGAGAAGCTCGTAACCCTGGGGCCCGGTCGCGCCATCCTGGGCCTGCAGCTGGACTCCCCGGGGGGCTCGTCCGGTGCGCGGGTGCGTGAGGCGAGTCCGGGCGGTCCGGCAGCGGAGGCCGGCATTCGCGCTGGCGATGTCATCGTGTCGCTCAACGGCAGCGCGCTGGGCGGTGAGCAACCGGCTCGGCAGGTAGTTGACATCATGCGTGACGTAAAGCCCGACACCAGGGTAAACGTGCGCGTGCTGCGCGACGGCAAGCCGCGTGACTTCACCGTTACCGTGCGCAGCGAACCGGGCTACCTCGCCCGCGTTCATGGCATGCCGGACCTCGAACTCGGCCCTTTGGGGCCGATGCCTCTTCCGGGAATCATCGGCATGCGCGGGCCGTTCATGGACCTGGAACTCGTGACCCTGACACCGCAGCTCGGCCGGTATTTCGGCGCCGACAAGGGTGTGTTGGTGGTGCGCTCGCCCGCGCACGGCGCGCTGCAACTCGAGGACGGCGACGTGATTCTCTCCATCGACGGGCGCGAGCCGTTGAGCGGCTCGCACGCCACGCGCATCCTCGCCTCCTACCAGCCCGGCGAAAAGCTCAACCTGCGCATCATCCGCGAGCACAAGAGGCTGGAGGTGCAGGCCACCGTGCCCGCGAGGAGCCTGATGCATGGTGAGATGCCGTCGCCCGAAGGAGTCGAAGTGCAGCCGCACCGGGTCGTGATCCAGCAGCGCGACGACGACACCTGAGGCGCGCAGCACTCGCGCTGTCGGGGCAGGCGCGCAGGAAGCAGCGTGTACCATGCGCGCGTGCGCCGCCAGGACTTCGCCTACGAACTGCCACCGGAACTGATCGCCCAGGTGCCGCTCGCCGAACGCTCGGCGAGCCGCATGCTGGTGCTGCAGTCCCTCACCGGCGCGCTCGCGGATCGCAGCGTGCGGGATCTGCCTGCCTGCCTCGGGCCCGGCGATCTCGTGGTGTTCAACGACACGCGCGTGGTCGCGGCGCGCCTTTTCGGCACCAAGCCCTCGGGCGGGCGTGTCGAGATCCTGCTCGAGCGTGCGCTCGCGGAAAACACCGCGCTGGCGCAGCTGTCGGCCAGCAAGGCCATCCGCGAGGGACTCACCGTGGCGACCGCCGGCGGTCCGCTACGCGTCCTGGGCCGCGACGGCGATCTGTGGCGCATCGGCTTGCCGCAGCCGGCGCTGGAATTCTTCGAGCGCTGGGGCGAGGTACCGCTGCCGCCGTACATTCGCCGCACGGCGCTCGCCGCTGACCGCGAGCGCTATCAGAGCATGTTTGCCCGTGAGCCAGGCGCGGTAGCCGCGCCGACCGCGAGCCTGCATTTCGATGCCGCACTCATGGCGTTGCTCACCGAGCGCGGTGTTGAGCGCGCGCTGGTGACGCTGCACGTCGGCGCCGGCACCTTCCAGCCGGTGCGCGTGGAGGATCTGGCCCAGCATCGTATGCACGCCGAGTGGATGTCGGTGAGCGCGGCGACCTGCGAAGCGATTGCGCACGCGCACGCGGCCGGACGGCGCGTGCTGGCGGTGGGCACCACGGTGGCGCGCGCGCTCGAATCCGCCGCGCTGGCATCGGCCGCGCCGGCGCCCGGGGCGCTGGCACCCTGGTCCGGTGACACGCGGTTATTCATCACCCCGGGATTTCGCTTCCGGGTGAGCGATATGCTGTTGACGAACTTTCACTTGCCGGAGTCCACGTTGCTCATGCTGGTATGCGCGTTCGCCNNACGGGGACGCGATGCTCCTCACGCGGGAGGCAGCGTGAACCCGACCTTCACGGTGCGCGCGCGCGACGGCGCCGCGCGTCTTGGGTGTCTCGTCACCGCCCACGGGGAGGTGGAGACACCGGCGTTCATGCCCGTGGGCACCTACGGCACGGTGAAGGCGATGACGCCCGAGGAACTCACCGGCTTAGGGGCGCAGATCATCCTCGGCANNAGCAGCCGATTCTCACCGATTCTGGCGGCTTCCAGGTCTTCAGTCTCAAGAGCCTGCGCCGCATCACCGAGGAGGGCGTGCGCTTCCGTTCACCAGTGGACGGCAGTGAGGTGCGGCTCACCCCCGAGGACTCCATGGACGTGCAGCTTGCCCTGCGCTCGGATGTCGCCATGGCGCTCGATGATTGCACCGAGCATCCGGCCACCGAGGCCGAGGCGCGCGCTTCCATGGAACGCTCCATGCGCTGGGCGCAGCGCAGTCACGCCCACTATTACCGCGCCGCAGCGAGCGACCCGCCAGGCGGGCTGTTCGGGATCGTGCAGGGGGGCATGCACACAGCGCTGCGTCTCGCCTCGCTCGAGGCCCTGATGCGGCTGGATTGGCCCGGCCTTGCCGTGGGAGGCCTCGCTGTTGGCGAGCCCGAGGAAGAGCGGCTACGGGTTCTCGAGAGCGTGGTGCCGCACATGCCGCAGGAGCGCCCGCGGTATCTCATGGGCGTCGGCCGCCCGGAAGACATCGTGGCCGCGGTGGTGCGCGGCATCGATATGTTCGATTGCGTCATGCCGACCCGGCACGCCCGCAACGGCCACCTGTTTACTTCCACGGGGGTCATGAACATAAGGAACAGCGCCTACCAGGACGACGTCAAACCCATCGATGCGGCCTGCGACTGCTACACCTGCCGCAACTACAGCCGCGCCTACCTGCGGCACCTCGACCGCTGCAAGGAGATTCTCGGTTCCCGGCTCAACACCATCCACAACCTGCACTTCTACCTGCGCCTCATGAGCGCCCTGCGTTCCGCCATCTCCCGGGGCGAAATTATGGGTTTTGCAAGGGATTTTCTTGCCACGCGGCGCGGCGCCGGTGCTGTGGCATAATGCGGCCCTTTTTCGTATCCGAAGACCTATCCATGAACCTCATTTCCGACGCGTGGGCGCAGGCCGCGCCGGGCGCTCCCGGCGGCCAGTTCCAGTTCGCCCTCATCATGGCGGCGTTCATCGCGCTGTTCTATTTCATGCTGATCCGCCCGCAGAGCAAGCGCGCCAAGGAGCACCAGGCGCTGATCGCGAAGCTCGCCACGGGTGATGAGGTCGTAACCACCGGGGGTCTGCTCGGCAAGATCGCCGAGGTTGGCGACACCTTCATCACCCTCGAAGTTGCCGACGGCGTGCTCGTCAAGGTCCAGAAGGTCCAGATCGCGCAGCTCATGCCCAAGGGCACCCTGAAAAGCGCCTGACCATGCTGGAATACGCCCGCTGGAAATACATCCTGGTCGCAGCAGTGCTGCTGCTGGCGCTGCTGTTCGCGCTGCCGAATTTCTTTGGTGAAGACCCGGCACTGCAGGTGGCGCGCAAGGACCACAACGCGGTTGACACCGGCGCCTCGCAGACGGTCGAGGCGTTCCTCACGCAGCGCGGCGTGCATTTCCTGAAGAGTTATATCGACAACGGGCGTCTGATGGTGCGCTTCGCCAACGTGCCGGACCAGCTGGCAGCGCGCGACGCGGTCAACGAGCAGTTCAACGGCACCTACATCACCGCGCTGTCGTTTGCGCCGCGCATGCCGGAGTTCCTGCGCGCGCTGGGACTGCGACCCATGCCGCTGGGACTGGATCTGCGCGGCGGCCTGTATCTGCTCTACCAGGTGGACGTGAACGCTGCGGTCGCCCAGGCGCTCGACGGCTACGCCCAGAGCGCTCGGCGTGCGCTCGCCGCGGTCAATATTCCGGTGACTGACGTCACCGCCGTCGCCGCGGGGACCAACGCGGTGCGTGTGGTGCTGCCGGCGACGGCCGACGTGGGCGCGGCCAAGAACGCGCTGAACTCGGTGTTCCAGGGGCTCACCGTCAGTAGCGAGAGTCTCACCAGCGGCTCTGCCATTACCGGGGTGCTGACCACGGCGCAGATCCGCGAACGCCAGGACTACGCCATACAGCAGAACATCACCACCCTGCGTAACCGCGTTAACGAGCTCGGCGTGTCCGAGCCGATCGTGCAGCGCCAGGGCATTGATCGCATCAACGTGCAGCTGCCCGGGGTGCAGAACTCCGCCGAGGTCAAAGACATCCTCGGTCGCGTGGCGACCCTCGAATGGCGCCTGGTGGATACGCAGGACAGTCCTGTCGAGGCGCTGCAGACCGGCCGCGTGCCGCTCGGCTACAAGCTCTACACGCACACGCCCAGTGGCCAGCCGGTGCTGCTGAAGCGTGAAGTCATTGCCACGGGCGATGAACTGACCAACGCCACCAGCGGGACCTCGCAGACTGGTCCGGCGGTAAACGTGAAGCTCGACGCGCGCGGCGGCGACAGCATGCTCAAGACCACGCGAGCGAACGTCGATAAGCCGATGGCGGTGGTGCTGATCGAGAAGCGCCGTGAGACCAGTGATGTCGACGGCAAGAAAGTGGCGCGCGATGTAACCGACGAGCAGGTCATCAGCATTGCGACCATCCGCGGCATTTTCAGCAACGACTTCCAGGTCACGGGACTTACGGCCGGCGAAGCGCGCGATCTGGCGCTGCTGATGCGCTCCGGTTCGCTCGCGACCCCCATTTACCCAATCGAGGAGCGCGCCGTGGGCCNNATATTGACAAGGGTGTGACCGCGCTGATCGTCGGCATGACCGGGGTATTCCTGTTCATGGCGATCTATTACAAGACCTTCGGGCTGGTCGCCGACCTGGTGCTGCTCGCCAACGTGGTGCTGCTGGCGGCACTGCTGTCGATGATGCACCAGGTGCTGTCGCTGCCGGGCATCGCCGGCATCATTCTCACCGTCGGCATGGCGGTGGACGCCAACGTGCTGATCTACGAGCGCATCCGCGAAGAAGTCCGCAAGGGTGTCTCGCCCCAGGCGGCGATCCGTGCCGGCTTCGAAAAGGCCTTCTCGGCGATCGCCGATTCCAACATCACGACGCTGATCGCAGGCGTGGTGCTGTGGGTGTTCGGCACCGGTCCGATCCGTGGCTTTGCCATCGTGCTGACGTTCGACATCGCGACCTCGATGTTCACTTCACTCATGGGCAGCCGGGCGCTGCTCACGCTCATGTACGGCGGGCGCCGCAAGCTCGCGCGCCTGTCGATCTGATCGCGCCGCGCACCTAAGGACCAACAGTGGAATTTTTCAGCCACCAGACCAGCTACCCGTTCATGGCCACCCGCAAGGTGTGGTACACGCTGTCGGCGGTATTGATGGTCGTTTCGCTGGCGTCGTTCTTTACACGCGGCCTGAATCTGGGCATCGACTTCACCGGCGGCGTGAGCGCCGAGGTCAGCTTCCCGCGTGCGGTCAACGCCGACGACGTGCGCGCCAGGCTGACCGCCAGCGGCTTTGCCGACCCGCAGGTGCGGGCCTTTGGTTCCGCGCGCGACATCTCCATCCGCCTGCCACCGGCTGCGAAGCAGACGGCTACTGAGATCCGCGCACGGCTCGAGACAGTGGTCAAAGGAGTCGACCCGGCAGCGACGGTCGCGCAGCTGGCGGTGGTCGGTCCACAGGTGGGGAACGAGCTCAAGGTGAGCGCCATGTGGGCGCTGTTCTTCACGCTGCTGCTGATCTTTGGCTACATCGCATTCCGCTTTCACACCTGGCGGCTGTCGGCCGGCGCGATTTTCGCCGTGCTGCACGACCCCATCCTGGTACTGGGGTTCTTCGCGCTCACCCAGATGTCGTTCGATCTGGCGGTAGTGGCGGCGATTCTTGCGGTCATCGGTTACTCGCTCAACGACACGGTGGTGGTGTTTGACCGGATCCGCGAGCGCTTCGAGAGCAACCGGCGTTCGCCCTCGGACGTGATACTGGACCAGTCGATCAATCAGACGCTGTCGCGGACGATCATGACCAAGGTGGTCACCTCGATCGTGGTGGTGGCCCTGCTGTTCCTCGGCGGCGCCGTTCTCAAGGGTTTCTCGGCGGCACTGCTGATCGGCATCATCGCCGGCACCTACTCCTCCATCTACATCTCCAGCGCCATTGCGCTTGACTTCGGCCTCACCGCCGAACATGTTTTCCCGAGCGTGAAGAAGGAAGCGCTCGATCACCTGCCGTGAGCTGACGGGCTGCGCCCGGGTGTCGGGCCGTGCGGGAGATTCCGGGGTAGGGCGGCGTTACGCCGCGGCCGCGGCGGTGCTCCGCACCTTGCTGTGCTTATAACCGTAGAACACGTACACGAGTATGCCGATCGCGGTCCAGATGGCGAGGCGCCACCAGGTTGCCGTGCCCAGCGAGTACATCATGTACCCGCATATCAGCGCGCCGGCAATGCAGGTAAACCAGGGCCACGGGGCGCGGAAGGGGCGCGGCAGGTCCGGGCGTGTCCGGCGCAACACCAGCACGCCGAGACACACTGTGACGAAGGCCGCCAGCGTGCCGATCGACACCACTTCGCCCAGGATCTTCACCGGGAACAAGCCGCCGATGATCGCCGCCGACACGCCGGTCACGATTGTGCCGGTCGAGGGCGTGCGGAAACGCGGATGCACCCGCCCGAACACTGGTGGCAGCAGGCCATCGCGCGCCATCGCAAAGAAGATGCGCGCTTGCGCGATGGTCATGACCAGCATGACGGAGGTCATACCAGCCGCTGCGCCGAGTTTCAGCGGAATCCCCAGCCAGTGCAGGCCCTGATACTTGTCCAGGGCGAGAGCGACCGGGGCCGCTACGTCCAGCTCCTTGTAACTCACCATGCCAGTGAGAACCGTGGCAACCACCACGTAGAGAACGGTGCAGACCACGAGGCTCGCGAGAATGCCGATAGGCATGTCGCGCTGCGGATTCCTGGTTTCCTGGGCTGCGGTCGAAATGGCGTCAAAGCCGATGTAGGCAAAGAAGATGACGCCCGAGGCGGCCATGATTCCGCTCCAGCCGAACACCCCCGTTTGCCCGGTGTTGGGGGGAATGAACGGGTGCCAGTTGGCGGTGTTGATGTAACTCATGCCGAATATGATGAAGAGCACAACCACCGTGACCTTGATGGCGACGATCACCGAGTTAAAGGAGGCTGATTGTTTGATGCCGATGTAACAGATGGTGGAGATCGCGGCGACAATCGCCATGGCGGGCACGTTGATGATGGCCCCGGTGCGCACGATGTGGAGTCCGTCTCCGATTTGACCAAGCGGTGCGCTCGCGAGTGCGGTGGGGATGTGCAGATGCAGCTGGTCGAGGAGGCTGACCGCGTAACCGGACCACCCAACCGACACCGTCGCCACCGCGAACAGGTACTCGAGAATCAGGTTCCAGCCGATGAACCAGGCGATGCCTTCGCCGAGCGTCGCGTACGAATACGAATAGGCGCTGCCGGACACGGGGATCATGGCGGCGAACTCGGCATAGCACAGCCCGGCAAGCGTGCAGGCGAAGCCTGCGACGATGAATGAAAGTGCCAGGGCGGGACCGGCGTGGTTGGCAGCGGCGGTGCCGGTGAGCACAAAGATNNCCGGTGCCGATGATGCCGCCGATCCCGAGCAGGGTGAGTTGGGTCGCGGTCAGGGTGCGCCGCAACTCGTTGCCGGAAGACTCCTGCGCGTGCAGCGCATCGATCGACTTGGTCGCCAGTAACTGTAGCGCCATGGAACCCCCGTTCTTATGCGCGAGGACTCTACACAAGGGGTCCCGCGAAAGCGAGCCAGTGAGCGCGCACGCGCTCTACGGCTCGCGGNNCCGTGTCCCACGGTGACAGCCCGAATTCCCAGAACGCATCCACGCGCCCCGCCGCGACGTAGGCAAGATCGAGCGCTGCCGCTCCGGGCCGGCGCACTCCGGCGGCGTGCTGCGTGACGGCTTTGAGCATCGCAAAGTAGGCGTCGGCGTGCGGTGAGTCGGCGCGATACGGGAAGCCGGTTGCCACCAGCGATCCTTCGAGCGTGCGCGCCTTGCTGACCCGCAGGCGGTGATTGTCCAGGTGCGCGCCGGCGCCGCGGGTGGCCGTAAACAGCTCCCCGCGCATCGGGTCGTAAACTACGGCATGCTCAAGTCTGCCCTTGATCTGGCAGGCGATCGACACCGCGAACACCGGGAAGCCATGCAGGAAGTTGGTGGTGCCATCCAGCGGATCGATGATCCACACGGTATCGCTTTCGCCGCTCGCGCCGCTTTCCTCGGCGAGGAACGCGTGCTGCGGGTAGTGGCGGCGGATAGTGCCGATGATTTCATGTTCGGCCGCGTGATCGACCTCGCTGACGAAGTCGTTGCGCCCCTTGGAGGCGACGGTGAGTGACTCCAGGCGGTTCAAGCTGCGGATGATGACTTCGCCGGCGCGGCGCGCGGCGCGCACGGCAATGTTGAGAAGCGGCTGCACGGTCCTTAAGCTCGCGTGACCAATCGGCGGCGGAGCTGCGTAGCGTAACAGATGGAGTCCTGCCACATTCGTATCGTGCTGGTCGCGCCCTCGCACCCCGGCAACATCGGCGCTGCGGCGCGCGCCATGAAGAACATGGCGCTGGATGAGCTCGTGCTCGTCAATCCGAAGCTGTTTCCGGATGCGGAAGCCACCGCGCGCGCCTCCGGTGCGGATGACGTGCTGGCGAATGCGCGCGTCGTACCGACGCTGGCGCAGGCGCTGGAGGGCTGCGGTTTCGTGGTGGCGACCACTTCGCGTGATCGCGACCAGTACTTCCGGGTCGTGGACGTGCGTGATGCCGCGGCGCGCATAGTTGCCGAGTCGCGGCGCTCGCCGGTGGCGGTGGTGTTTGGTGCCGAACGCACCGGGCTCACAAACGAGGAGCTCGAATCCGCGCACGCACTGATCCGCATCCCGGCCAACAGCGCCTACCTGTCGCTGAACCTGGCCATGGCGGTGCAACTCGTGGCCTACGAGCTGTTTCGCGCGCGCAGCGCAGCCGCGCCGGCCGGCCCGCCCCCCGAGCCCTCAGACGCGCCGCTCGCTACGGCGCAGGAAATGCAGCGCCTCTACACCCACTTCGCCCAGGTGCTGGAGGAGATCGACTTCCGCGACCGCACGCAAAGCGGCACGCATCTCATGGGGCGCATCCGGCGCTTCCTGCAGCGCGCCGAGCTCGACCACAACGAAGTTAACATCCTGCGCGGCATCCTCACCGCGGTGCAAAGCCGGCGGCGCCCGGCCGGCGGCGGCACGCCGTGAATTCGCCACCCGTGTATCTCGACTACGCCGCGACCACACCGGTGGATCCCGCCGTGGCCGCGGTGATGAGCGGCTGCCTGACCGCCAGTGGCACCTTCGGCAATGCGGCGTCTATACACCCGTACGGCGCCGCGGCTGCGGCGTGCATTGCTGCTGCGCGCCAACAGGTGGCGGCCCTGATTGGCGCGACCGCGGACGAAATCGTGTTCACCTCCGGCGCCACCGAATCCAACAACCTCGCGATCCTCGGGTGCGCCCGCGCCAACGCCGACCGCGGACGCCACCTCGTCAGTGTGCGCACCGAGCACAAGTCGGTGCTCGACGCGGCCAGGCGTCTGGAGCGCGAGGGTTTCACGGTCACCTGGCTCACCCCCGGGGCCTCGGGGGTGGTCGAGCCCGCGGCGGTTGCGGCGGCCCTGCGCCCCGACACCGTGCTCGCATCCGTCATGTGCGCAAACAACGAGACCGGCGTGCTGCAGGATCTCGCGGCCATCGCCGCGGTGTGCCGCGAGCGCCGCGTCGCGTTCCATAGCGACGCGGCACAGGCGGCGGGCAAAGTGCCGCTCGATGTACATGCGCTCGGCCTCGATTTCCTCTCCTTCACGGCTCACAAGCTGTGCGGTCCCAAAGGCGTTGGCGCGCTCTACGTCCGCCGCGGCACCCGGGCGTTGCTGCAGCCGCTGACTTTCGGCGGCGGGCAGGAGCGGGCGCTGCGCCCGGGGACGCTGCCGACCCATCAGCTGGCAGGGTTTGGCGCGGCGTGCGAGATCGCTTTGCATGAACTGGCGCCCGAAGCTGCGCGCCTCACGAGGCTCCGGGAGCGGCTGTGGGCGCGGCTCGCCGCCCTCGGCGGGACACACCTGAACGGGGCCGGAGCACCGCGTGTGCCGGGCATCCTCAACGTGTCATTTGAAGGCGTGGAGGGAGAAAGCCTGGTGGCGGGTCTTCCCGGTCTTGCCCTCTCAACGGGGGCGGCCTGCAACTCCGACTCCTCTGAGCCCTCCTACGTGCTGCGTGCCCTGGGCAGAAACCGGCAGCTGGCCGAGAGTTCGCTGCGCTTCAGCTTCGGACGGTTCACGCGCGAAGCCGATATCGACTTCGCCATCAGCGCAGTAGGGCACCAGGTGGCACGCCTGCGCGGCTTCTCCCCGGGCGCGCCGCGCGGCCCCGAGGGCGACCTGCCGGACGCCTGGGCGCGCGAGACCGCCGGCGGCGCGGCCCGGATCGTGAATGGCGAGGGGGGCGGCCAGGGTCAGGACAGCTGGGTGCGATTTGAGCTTCTGGTTGCCGGAGACATTGTGAAGGACGCACGTTTTAAAGCCTTCGGCTGCCCCCATACTATGGATACGGCCGCCTGGGTTTGCGGCCGCCTGAACGGGCGCGCTCGTGCGGCACTGATTTGCGATACGCCCCAGGACTGGGCGCAGGCGCGCGACGTCCCGATCGAAAAGCTGGGGCGCCTGTTCGCGATCGAAGATGCACTGCGCGCGTGCCTCGCGCAGTGGGCTTAAGGCGCTACAATGCGAGGACCGATGGCCATTTCACTGACGGACTCTGCTGCCGCCCGGGTTAAGAGCTTCCTTGCCACGCGTGGTCACGGTATGGGTCTGCGGCTCGGGGTGCGCAAGACCGGCTGCTCCGGCTTCGCCTACGTGATCAATTACGCCGACGGCCCGCAGCCAGGGGACGCGGTGTTCGAAGACCGCGGCGTGCAGGTGTTCGTCGACGCCGCGAGCGTGGGTCTCCTGGACGGCACCATCGTGGACTTCGTGAAGCAGGGCCTGAACGAGGCTTTCCGCTTCCGCAACCCGAACGTAAAGGGCGAGTGCGGTTGCGGGGAGAGCTTCTCCGTCTGAGGAACTTCGCCTGTCGGGGCACCTGCGCGCCCCGCTCGTGGGTAGACTCACGCGCCGTGCCGGTCGCCCAGGCGCTTCCGGCATTTGTGGGGTTTCACGTTATTTGCCGCGAAGGGTCATCGAATGCCGCTTGAGCGCACGCTCTCCATCGTCAAACCCGACGGCGTCGCCCGCAATCTCATCGGGGAGGTCTACCGGCGTTTTGAGGCGGCAGGCCTTACCGTCATTGCAGCGCGCATGACGCAGCTCGGCGAGCGCGAGGCGCGTGCGTTCTACGCCGTGCACAAGGAGCGGCCTTTCTATGCGGATCTTGTGCGCTACATGACCTCCGGACCCGTCGTGGTCCAGGTGCTCGCAGGCGAGGGCGCCATCGCGAAGAACCGCGACATCATGGGTGCGACCGACCCGAAGAAGGCCGCCAAAGGTACGATTCGCGCGGATCTTGCCGAGAGCATCGAGCGCAATGTGGTGCACGGCTCGGATGCGGCGGA
>PMHN01000272.1 GCA_003156695.1 Gammaproteobacteria bacterium | reverse complement strand
CGGTCCGCGCGTTGAAACTTGCCGAAAGCGCGCGACTGCGCGCGTTGCAGTCGCAGCTGAATCCGCATTTCCTGTTCAACGCCCTGAACGGCATCGCGACGCTGGTTCGGGAAGGCGAGCGCACCCGGGCCGGTGACATGGTCGACACGCTGGGTGATTTTCTCAGATCGACTCTGCAAAAGCTTGACACACCGGAGATCCCCGTCAGCGAGGAGCTGGCATTTGCCGAGCAATATCTGCGCATCCAGCGCTTGCGGTTTGGTAGCTACTTTCGCTCGAGTGTGGATGCCGACCCGGAAACCTACGATGCGCTGGTGCCGACGCTCATTTTACAACCGCTGGTGGAAAACGCGGTGCGGCACGGAGTGCTGGCACGCGCGCAAGGCGGGGCGCTAACCGTATCGATACGCCGGCGCGAGGAGGTGCTCGTGATATCAGTCGAGGACGATGGCCCGGGACTCGGGGACGGCGGCGCGCGCCCCTATGGCGTGGGACTCAAGAACTCGTCCGAGCGCTTAGCCGCACTGTATGGCGATGACGCACATATGTCCGTCGGCCCGCGGCCATACGGACGCGGCTTCGCGGTAGTTGTCTTTCTGCCATTTCGCAAGGCGCCCGGGATAGCCGCGGTGCCCGCCGTCCCGGCACGAGTGGCGGTTGCGGTATGACCGTGCGCGCAATCATTGTCGACGACGAGGATCTTGCGCGTCGCGGTATCCGGGCGCTCCTGAAGCGTGCGGGAGATGTCGAGATCGTCTCCGAGTGCGGCAGCGGCGAGGAGGCTATCAGGGCGATCAACGCGGTGGAGCCGGAACTGGTGTACCTGGACATCCAGATGCCCGGAAAAACCGGCTTCGATGTGATCGGTGCGCTGCCCGAAACAAAATGCCCGCATGTGATCTTCGTTACGGCGTTTGACCGCTTCGCGATTAAGGCATTTGAGATACACGCGCTCGACTATCTGCTGAAACCCGTCAACGAAGCGCGCTTCAACGAGTCGCTGGCGCGCGCCCGCGCCACTATTGTCGGTGCGCGTGACGGCTCCATGATCCGTCGCTTCATGCAACTGACACAGGAGTTGCGCGCTTCGCCGGGTCAGAACCCGCCGGCGGCGGTGGCGGATCGAATACCAGTCAAGACAAACGGTCGCGTCGTCATTGTTAACGTCGCCGAGATCGACTGGGTCGAAGCCGATGGGGATTACGTGTCAGTGCACGTCGGTGCCAAGAGTTGGCTGCTGCGTGAGACCATCGCGGCTGCGGAAGCGCGGCTGGGGCTTTCGGGTTTTGTGCGCATACACCGCTCTACGTTGGTGAACATCTATCGCGTGCGCGAACTGCTGCCGTTGTCTAAGGGCGAATTTACAGTCGTGCTGCTCGATGGTACGGAACTGAAACTGAGCCGCAACTACCGCTTCGCCCTGGAGCGCTTGTTGGGGAAAGCCCTCTAGCTAAACGACAGCTGCACGGTTCGCGAGCGCGCCACGCCGAAGCGGGCGTTGCCTCGCAAGTGTGGCAGGCGCCAAAACACCTGATCTCCGCGTCGGGCGATATGGCCGCGCACATGGTGCAGCCGCGGTCCGCGGCGTCGATTGGCGCTAGCCGCGACCGACGCCGGGCCTTCGTAGCCCAATGCAATGGGCGCCCTGACTTCGATGTGTTCCAGCAGTGCTCGTTTACCCGAGCATCGCCGGGCGTGATTCAGACGCTGCAAATCAGGAACCCGGTGTTGCAGCCCATCCTTCGCTGCGAACAGCAGGAACAGGGCGAGGATCATCGGCATATCAAACGCTGTCGTACCGAGCACCTCGCGTAACAGCAGCAATTGCTGGCCCTCCGTGAGATCCGCGGCACGATAGTAGTTTGCCCATGCGGGATCGAGCCGGAAGCACACGTGGCTCAGGAGTTCATCGAGCGCGGCTTCCTCCGGTATCACCACCCCGACCGGAGCGCCGCTGAAAACGGCGTCGACATCGAGTGCTGGACGAATGACACGATCCAGGTCGAAGTCGGTGAGCAGCGGCCCGCAATTGACCTGCTCGTCCTGCGTGGACCAGAAGGTTCTCAGCGTGCCGGCGCGCCCGGCCCGATCGGCGACGATGAGAACCCCGCTGCGTCGCCTCACGCTGGAGCACGAGGTGCTGGCGAACTGCGTTATCCCTCGCAGTGTCGACTGCCGTGTCGCCTCCAGCCACTCGAGCCACAATTGCTGCGAGGGTACGTGGACCAGATCCAGGCAGCCGCTTAGCCTCGCACCCTCCGCGTACGCCAACAGAGTGGTGCACGCAATCAGATCATCCGCCAGCACCAGCCGCAAGGGACAGGCGCGAACGGCGTCAGCAAAGTGATGCGCGCCCGGACCCCCCCCCGGCCTCCCGGAAGCGCCGGCGGCGCGCTCGTGCTCTGTGCCACGAGATCAAGTAGTCGCAATGAGCGCGCTCGTAGCCACCATCGGGCCGCAGCGTAAACACAAATTCGAAAAGCTCGGGCGTGTTTGCGTGGAGGCGGACCCGGCGCACGGCGAAAGGCGTTAAACGCCCGCTGAGCTGTTGCGCGCGTGGGCTTCGACTCGTTCTTCAGCCTGCTTGCGCGGAGTAACCACTCGCGCTGTTGTAAGCGCGAGACGGCAATCCCCCGTTTTCGACGCACAGCGCCGCGCCGCTCACCGCGGCCGCTTCATCTTCGAATCGGTCCGCCATGCCGCGAAGCTGCGCGGCGCTGGTGACAATTCACCTCGACAGAATACCGCTTCGACGTCGAGTTGGTCCCCTGCACCGCAAAGGTGCCTGGGGTTTGCCACGGGCTTTTACACTCGGTGCGAGTTATCGATTTGGTACACGTCGATCGCAGAGGCGCCGGCGAGTGTCACGAAGCAACAAGTCTGTAGAGCGCAATCAGGGGAGACATCTAATGAGTCATTCTTCATGGGTCAGCAAAGCGACTGATTCGCTGATCCTTCGGGCGTCCGCGATCAAAGCTACGCGCGGGGCACTCCTGGCAAGTGCGGTCGCAGCCTCGTTGGCATTCGTCAGCCATGATGCAAGCGCGCAGCAGCAGAAGGCGGACGCAACGACCGACGCCGACAGTTCTGTGTTGCAGGAAGTTGTCGTCACCGGCTCCATGATCAAACGACCCGCAGCGGAAACCGCGGAGGCCGTCACGATCCTCAAGGCGGACGAACTCAAGAACCAGGGCATCGTGAATGTGGAGCAGGCGATAAACACGCTGACCTCCTCCTCCCCGTCGGTAAACATCGCCGCAAACGTAGGGTCATTTTCCGGAGGCGGTAGTTACGCCAACCTGCGCCATTTGGGCGAAGGCAACACCTTGGTGCTGCTTGATGGCCAACGGCTGGCCCCCAATGCTTTCAACGGCGTTGCGGTCGACCTGAGCGGCATTCCGTTCTCGGCGATCGAGAGCGTCGAGGTGCTTCGGGAAGGCGCCTCGTCGCTGTACGGCTCGGACGCGATCGCGGGCGTGATCAACTTCATTACCAAGAAGAATTACCAGGGGGCCGAAATGCAGGTGAATTTCGATCGCCCGCAGGAAGACGGCGGCGGCTCGGGTGAGGCGGATTTCATCTTCGGACACGGGGACCTGGCGAGTGACGGCTATAACTTCATGATCACGGGAAATTTCAGCAAGCAACAGGAGCTGCGCGCGACGCAGCGGGCGTTTTCCGCCGAGGGTTTTGATCCCGCGCAGGGCGTCATCAATACGAACACTCCGGGATCGTGGCCCGGGAACGTGCTTGATTCCAACGGTAATCTCTGGCAGTCGGGCTATCCGACCTGTGCGGGCAATCCGCAACTGACCAGATATTTCGGCGACTGCTCATACCGGTATTCCGCCGCGACGGATCTGCTCCCGGAGTCCCACGAGGCTTCCGTCATGGCGACCTTAACCAAGTCGCTGCCGGCCAACAACCAACTGCAGGTGCAGTACTTCTACACCCAATCCGAAGTAAACGGTTACTCCGGTCCCATGTTCTATGAAATCCCACTGAACCCGGCGAGCCCCTACTTCCCGACGGCGTCTCAGCTGATATGCAACAGGGGCCCGGCGAACTGCTCCCAGCCGCTGAATCTGACCGGCATCAATCAAGTGCCTCTCCTCGCGAACGGCCAACCGAACCCGAACTTTGGCCAGCCGCAGCCGGTCTTTGGGGTCTGGACCGACCCGGACAACAGCCGCTACGGGGGCGTCCTCAATGACGCGCAGAGGATTCTGCTGACGTTTTCCGGCGCCAACGCTGGCTGGGACTACTCTACGGACTACAATTTCAGCAAGAACAACAACGACAATCGCTGGACCGGGGGCATTCCCAATGAGTCAGTGCTTGAGACAGGCCCCAACGGCGAGCTCAGCACTCTGATCAACCCCTTCGGTCCCCAAAGCGCGGCTGGGCAGGCTTTGATCAACTCGTCGTATGTAAACGGCGTATACGAGATTGGCGAGGACACACGGTGGAGCGTCGACGGCCATGCCACTCACGCGCTGGGCGATGCTTTTAATGCGGGCTCTCCGGCGACCGTGGCGGTCGGCGGCACTGTTAACGGCGAACGCTTCGCGCAGGCGACCACGCCCTATAACGAGCTCATAACCGCTGCAACTGGCCTTTCGGCCAGTAACGTCGAAGGGAGTCGCACGGTGGGGGCGGTTTTCATGGAGGTGGACGTGCCGGTCTCCAAGAGCTTCGATGTCGATTTGTCGGATCGTGAGGACCGATACAGCGATTTCGGCAGGACCAACAACGGGAAGGTCTCGCTGCGCTATGAGGCGATCCCCCAAACCCTGACCTTCAGGGGCACCGCCTCCACCGGCTTCCGGGCGCCCACGCTCTTCCAACTGTACGACTCGCCTTCCTTGTCCGCTTCGGACAGCCCCACAATGGGATCGGGGAATCCGTTCTGTTCACAGGGCCACTACACTGCGGAGTGGACTCCAGCGGTGTGCAACACGCAGGGACTGGCGTTGAGCGGAGGAAACAGAAACCTGGGACCTCAAACATCGGAAAACTTCGATCTCGGTGTCATCGTCTCGCCGATCCAGGATATGGGCATTACGCTGGACTATTACAGAATCCTGCTCAAGAACGTCATCCAACCCATTCCGGCCTCGGCCATTTACTCCAATCCCACTGGGCTCGCGGCCTATATCACACCGAACTCAAGTGGGACACTCACTGCATCGATCGCAGAGGCCAATGATTGCACTCCTTACACGCAACCGACCTGTGGATACATCGACCAAAACTTTCAGAATACCGGCGGCTTCACGACCGACGGGTTTGACTTGAGCATCCAATACCTGCAACACACCTCGATTGGAACGTTCCNNCAGTTTCTGGAGCAGCAGTACACCGGCGCGCCGAGCGTCAACCTGGTCGGCAATCTGGGAGTCACTTTACTTCTGCCGGCGTACAGGTGGGAGCATAACCTGAAGGTCGACTGGACAAGCCCGGAGGGCATGTGG
>PMHN01000352.1 GCA_003156695.1 Gammaproteobacteria bacterium | reverse complement strand
CGAACATGGCATATCGCGCCCCGCTACCACATCCCTTTCTTGCGCCGATTGCTGCGAGCAGCCTCTCTCCCTCAAGCTCACACTTCGGACGCCATCGGAGAGTGATCAATGAACTGGGTCTCCGGCTTGCTTTGGAAGGATCAACTCTTGTGAGTTGGCGAGGGTGGTTTGCGTTTGCGGCACTGGGAGTTATCTGGGGCCTGCCATATTTTTTCATCAAGCTGGCGGTCCAGGAGCTCTCGCCTTTTTTCGTGGCCTGGGGCCGTATCGTGCTTGCCGCATCGATACTATTACCGATCGCCTGGCATCGTGGCGCATTGCGCTCGTTGGGCGCTCATAAGGTGGCCGTCTGCTCCTTTGCGGTGGTTGAGTTCGTTATCCCATTCTCAGCCATCTCGATCGGTGAGCGTTGGATCGACTCCTCGGTCACTGGCATTCTCATCGCCGCTGTCCCACTGACGATTGCCCTGATCTCCCGCTTCTTTGGCGTGCATGAACGGCTTGGAACCGGCCGCCTGCTGGGCCTCGCGCTCGGTCTCTTCGGTGTCGTGACANNGTAGGTTTCGGCACGATTTCCGGCCCTCTCGGATGGATTGGGGTCGCCTGTATGCTGCTCGCGACCATCGGTTATGCGATCGGACCCCTGATCATTCAACGCTACCTCAGTGCGCTCGACGCGATTGGCCCCCTTGCAGCGAGTCTGCTAGTCGCCGGCGTCATTTTACTGCCGCCCGCACTTATGACCCTTCCCCAGCATGTGCCAACGGCTGTCGCGCTCTCGTCAATTGCGGTCCTCGGCGTGGTCTGCACCGCCCTGGCGATGCTTCTGATGTTCTATCTCGTCAGCCACGCAGGCGCGTCACGTGCGTCTGTCATTACGTACATCAACCCGGCCGTAGCAACAACGCTGGGTGTGCTGCTATTGCACGAACACCTGGGCGTCTCCGGCTTTACAGCATTCGGGCTTATTCTGCTCGGCTCGTGGCTTGCAACCCGTGGCACCGTGACAGCGCACGGCGATGAGTCGCGGGTTTCAACGGACGGCTTACAGTCCGCCGTGGAAACGACCGAATGTGCGGGCAAGCATCAGTGACATGAGAAGGATGCCGGCTCCGAGTGCGAGCACGTGCGTGGTTTTGCGCAGGTTGAAGGTGCCGACGCGACAGATGAGCAGGTAGGCGACGACAAGGTTGAACAGGCCCCAAAGGACATTGATCGTTGAGGAGGACAAGCCTTCGCCGGGCGGCGATGCGAAGGGGCTTTGGAAGGCATTGCCCGAGACTCCATTGACAAAATGGGGCACTGTGTTGGCCAGGAATGCGCCCCCGAAGAAGTTGGCGATGTAGTGATACCAGCGCATGGCGAGATCCCTGCCAATTTCGGATGCGATGTTAGCAGGTTCCCCGGGAGTGCCGAACAAGAACCCGGCGCCGGGCGACTACCGACCCAAATCCAGTAGGCGGCAGCGTCAGTAGATCAACCTCAGCAATTGACCCCAGGGCTCGATTGCGTGCCCGAGCTTAGTTTCCCACGCTTTTCAGAGTGTATTCGTGCTCACTCCGAGCGCTCCAGCGATACAGGTCTTCATCCCCACAATGGGGGCATTTGATCGCTGTCAATTGATCGTCGAATTCGGGCACTGCCGCTTTGTTTCCCGCTGGTGGGAGTGCAATGGCAATCAGGGCTCCGCATGACCGGTTCTTACACAACCACCCCACGTAACGATTCCCTGAAACCATCTGCGGTTTCGACCTGACGTCGACATGGCGCACGGCAACTGAGGTCACCGGCTTACGTATCGGCGTGCCCCGGCTCTTGGTCGGACGTTTGATCGCCATTGCTCTCTCCACTTGAGAACTTCGGGGAGCCTACTGCGCCTGCGACAACTCTGCTAGCTCCCAACCAACCGAACAGGGCACAACAGCTGACCCGCGCTCGGCTCTGCCTGAGCTGTCGCCCGAGAAGCTGCTCGCATCAGGGCCGCGAATAGTCGCCAATGACGGCGAACTCGTGGACGCCGAGTCCATTGAAGTCGGTGATAAGAGCGCTCGAATACGCGCCCATCATGCCGAGCTGCAGCCAGTCTCCCTCCCGAAGCGCCGCTGGCAACTCGAACGGAACCGGGATTGTGTCGTATGAATCGCATGTCGGCCCAAATACCGTGTAATGGCGCAGCATTCCGGTACGTTCGGTTCCGTCGCGCATCAGTACCCGCGTCGGCGGCTGTATCTTCGAGTGGATGAGTTCCGCCAGTGCGCCGTAGATGCCGTCATTGATGTAGATCGAGTTCTCCTTGACGAGCAATACCTGCGTTAGAACGCCTCCGCCCGGATGCGCAAGGGCGCTGCCAGGCTCGCACTTCAGTGGCGCGGCCGAGATACTTGACTCGCCCGCATGGGTGGCCCCGATGACATGGAAGTAGTCCTTCAGGGAAGATCCCTTCGGCAAGAGAACGCTGGGGAATCCTCCGCCGACGTTGACGTAGGCCGGCTGAATACCCGCCGCTTCGACCACCTGCGCGACCAGTTGCAGGCCTTTACCGAACGCTCCGGGGTCCGTTGTCTGATATCCGAGGTGAGTCGACACCGCGGCAGCAGCGCCCCGCTGTGCGAGCGCGCGCAGGAGCGCGACAGCCTCGCCCGGCGTGGCCCCAAATTTCGAGTTAAAGCTGAGCCTCGCGTGCGGGTTTGGCGTCGCGACTCTGACCTGCACGACGATGTCCGAGCCGACTACCTCCAGTAGCTTGTCGAGCTCGGCCATATGGTCGACAACGAAGTCGCGGATACCCCAGTCCCGGTGGGCTGCAACGATCGCATTGCGATGCTTGACCGGATGATTGAACGAATAACGCGCGTCCTCGAGGATCCCTCGAACCAGCACTATCTCCCGGATCGAAGCCGTATCGAACTCTCGCACACCACCCTCGACAATCCAACGAACGACATGCGGACTCGGGTTCGCCTTGACTGCATACAGGACCTGGCCCGGGAACCCTTCAACAAAACATCGGGCGGCCGCGCGCAACGCCTTTGGGTAAAAGCAAAACACCGGCGTGTCGGTCGTCTTCTTGAGGAGTAGTTCCTCCACGCTTCCAAAGGCTGCCAGCGTCATCGCGTCTTCGCCCGCCGTGTGCTGATCGAAGGGTCCCCGCACCCGCAAGTGCGCCGCTTCGCTGCCAGCTGACGCCGTTGCTCGCATTCTGGTTTGAAGTCGGGCAGTTTGCGCCGTCGTACGTTGATAGTCGACCCGCGCATACGGCGCTCGGCTCCGGGCTTCTCCAACAGTGATCGCCCGGTGGCGCCGGGCCTGTCCCACGGATGTCTGTTAGGGTGCGTGCGCGAGCTTCAGGCGCAGTAGTCGCACTCCATACACCAGACCGCTCAGCGCCAGCATCACCGCGAGGCCGCCGATCTCAGCCCAGCTCGCAAGCACGATCATCATGACCATGCTTGCGATGCCAACGCTGGCCGCGGCCGGCAGCCACGGCGAGACCTGCGTTGGATCGAACGTCGCGGAGCCACGCCGCGCAAGAACCCACACCGCGGCACAACTGCCGATATACATCAGTGCGGACGCGAGCGCCGACATGACCACGAGCTCCGCGAAGGTTCCGGTCAGCGCGAGCAGCGCCGCAATCGCGGTATAAGCGAGGATTGCGACAAAGGGAGCATGGGTGCGGGGATGCAATTGTCCCAGGATCCTGGGGAGCATACCGTCACGTGCGAACGCGAACAGCATGCGCGGTGTGCCAAGAATATCGCTCGCTAGATAGGCGAACATGGAGAAGAAGGCTCCGACGAGCAGCAGAGCCTGCAACGCCGGATGAACCTTCGCCATCGCGTCCGCGAGTGGCGCCGGCGATGTGGCGAGGGCCGACCCGAGCATCCCCTGAGCCACGACCTGAAGGGAAACGTACAGCAGCGTTACAAACCCCAGGGCCAACCCCAGCGCCAGCGGTATGGTGCGTCTGGGCTGTGCCACTTCGCCGCTCGCGATCAGTGGGATCTCAAATCCCGAGAACGCAAAGATGCCCAGGATCATGGCGCGCCCGAATCCCTGCATCGCGGGCGCGCCCGCCGGCGCGTGTACTCCTGCGGGAAGATTCGCCAAGCCAACCGCCAGAAACACCAACAGCGGAACCAGCTTCAGGGGCGTGGCGACGGCCACGAAGCGCGCGCCCCACGCCACACCGGCAATGTTGACCGCTGCCACCAGCCCCAGGATCCCAAGCGTCATGACGACGCGCACTGTGTCGGCGATCGACGGCGGCGCGATGCTCGAGGCGGCGTCACCCAGAGCGGCGGCAAACGCTGCGCACGCTAGTACATTGCTGACCCACATCATCGTCCCCGCGACGCACCCCGCGAGCGGTCCAAAAGCACTGCGGATGTACCCGTAAGGTCCGCCGCTTGTGGCAATGCGGCGCCCGCCCGCGGCAAAACAAGTGACGATTGCGGCTGTCGCAACGGCGCAGGCAAGCAAGGCGAGTGACGCGTAGGCGCCCACGGCTGCTGCCATGGCGGCTGGCAGAACGAAGATGCTCGATGCCACCACGCTGTTGACGAAGCTCGCCGCCAGAGTCAGTGGTCCGACTGCTCGCACAAGCCCCGCGTCGCGTGCAGGTTCCGTCATGCTGATTCACCCGGCGCGCGCGCGGGCACGCTTGTTTGAAATTAGAATAGTCCTCGGCGGCCTGTGCGTCGGGCGCAGCCGATGTCATTGTCGGCGGGGTGGGCTAGACACGCTGATCAGAGCCGGCAAAGACCGCTAGGCGAGCCGAGCGATGTGGCTCCGACCGCCGCTGAACAGCGCGCGCAATCGCTGCGTGTCGCCAGTTGGTTTGCGAATTGACGCTTCACGCCACTCTTCAGCCGGCACCTGCGGCATCTGCAGTATCGCCTGGCGCGCTTCCGCCAGCTGATATTTGAGCAGAGGTTGCAGCGACTCCATCGGGGCGACGTTATTCTTTTCTTCCTCGGTCTCGGCCAACGCCGCGTCGCAGAATGTCCTGAAGTATTCCGCGTACCGCTGCTCGTAGATTTGCAGCGGCTCGTCAAGCGCCGCGTCTCGCATCAGATGCTCGCCGAGATAACTCATACACAGATAGCTCGAACTGCAGCGCACGTAGTTGCCGTGCTCGGCGAGCACGGCATTGGTGTAGTCACGGAAGCCGTAGAAGATGGCAAACAGTCGGTGCCGCCTCGCGCCCGACACCTGGTAATCGCGCAGATATTCGAACATCGCCTTGCGGTGCACGAGCGCACATGCTGCGGAGCGCAGCATGACGACCTGACGAGACAATTGCGCCTGCTCAGAGACCGCGCGCAGCAGTTGAGCGTGCTCCGCCTCCCAGCGGCGATAGGCATCAGGGCGCTCCAGTATCCGGCTGGCTACGAGCCTGTCGGCCTCGGAATCAAAACACCCCGCCATTTCGACACGCGCTTCGGACTCATCCATAAGACGCGCGTGTTTGTACGCCTGTGCGTGCACCCCTCTCCTCCCCCGACAGGCAAGCGTTCTTAAAGACGTTATGTCTTGAGTCTCATCCTGCGTGCGAGGGGATGCAAGTGCTTCGCAATATGGTAAACGGCGGGAACCTGAGTCTAGAGCGCGGCGAGACGGGGCTGGAAGAAGGCGAATACACCGGGCAGTTGTTGCCATTGCGCCCGGCGGGGTTCAGCTCGGCCAAGACAGAATCCCGGACGGATCAGGAGTAGACATGCACCATGTTCGACGGCGTGGCGGCGAAGCGGACAATTTTCCAACGGCCCGACGAGTGATCTTGCACCTCGACTCGCAGGTGGTGCACGCCGGTTTCGCTCAGTGAGTCGGGATCAGTCCACATTTCCTTCTCGGCGCCTCGGGAGACGCGGCGCGGTGCGTCACTCACAGGCTCTGATTGTGTCGGCGATCCTGGCGAGCCGTTGGAATCGATCCCGCGATCGACTCGTTGCTCCACGAGATACGGGATTGCAGAGGTGCCCATATCGGCTTCGCGTGCGCGCGTGACCTCCTGCTCGACAACGGGCACCACAGCTGCGGAGGCGAAGCTCGAGCGCACTTGGACAGCGACTTGCTTCGCAGAGATCGGATCTGCGAAGAACCCCAGCCGAAGAAAATTGCGGGAATGCCCCTTTCGGCGACTTTCTGTCGCGTAGAGCGTATATGCCTTGAATATAGCGAACGACGGCACGCGGCTGAGCTCGATCGGCTGCGCCGACCAGTGGAGCTGCACGGCAAAGGAAACCGGAGTACCCTGAACGACAGCCTCCCTCAAAGCCTGCCGAGTACCTGTGTCGTCGGGGCGGAGCAACGCGATCTGATCGCAATTACTCTCATCAACGTCGTCCTGGACTGCGGAAACACGGCGCGTTTCCAGAATCTTTAGGACCTGTGTGTCGGTCAACGATTCATCTTTGACCGGTGCAGGGTCGCTGCTTTGGGGAACTACCGGCTGAGAAGCAGCGGGCGGCGACGAAGGCGCCTCGGAATTGGCCGGCCGCAAAAACGCGACCGGTGCGATGGTTGCGAACGCGTTGGGATAATGGCGACGTACGGATTCTACCCATCTCTCGGCATCCGCCAGCGTCTCGAAGTACCCCATGTGGAGGTACAACCGCTCACTGCCATCCGGCTGACGCGTACGACTCATGAAGAATGTGAAAGGCTTTAGCTGCGGTGATTGGGGCGGCCGAATGGACACCGGTGCAGCCAGCGGGCACAGCGTGAGCATGAAATGGCCAGTACCAACCTGCGCCCGATGCACTGGATTGGGGGTCGATGACCCAGTCGGCTTTGCCGATGTTGATGTCATAAGCTCTCCCTGAAACGAACGTTCGAGTCACGGTCGGGAAAGCGCCAGATCTAAGGCAGGCGAGCTTGCACGCTCACACCCGGGAGTGGAGTGGCAACCCCGCTGTCTTAGGCTGTTACGCCCTTAGACCGGTAGCTTTGCGTCCCCGCCTTTCGAACGGGTTTGCCCTTATCGGTGCTTAGCTCGGTCTCAGGACGTGTCCGATTGGATCGCATCTCAAGATCGCGCTGTCATAAGGATGGCCGCTTGAGGAGCATATGTCTAGTGGTATAGCACTCAGGGTAGTACCCCGGAGCGCCTGAACCGAGCCGCGCGCCGCTCCCAAGTCTGAGCGAACGCCGTTTTCACGTACCGTGGGCGACCAGCCACGTGCCGGCTCGATCTGGACGCTGTCCGGCGCAGGGAGGTAGCGGGCAGACCATCGTTCACGCCCGCGAACTCGGGACGGGAGCCCCTCTTCCGCCGTAAGCCTGCCAGCCTCGCCGATTCAACGAGCGAGCTTAGAGATAAGGGAGCATCAGCCGCGCGGCGCTGTCTCGCAACCGAACCGGAAGCGAGCGCTGGCCCAGCGTGGCTGCGGTAACCTGCCTGCCCTGGTGGTTCGAGATCAGCTCATTGAGCTGTAGCACCAGTTCGGAATGATAGACTTCCACATCCAGCTCGAAATTCAAGCGGAAGCTGCGCACATCCCAATTGGCGCTGCCAATCAAGCCCCACAGACCATCCACCGTCATGAGTTTGGAATGATCGAACGGCGGGGGGTGGGTCCAGATTCGACATCCGGCCGACNNGGGCGCAGCCCAATCCAACGCCGGATGATTACTATGCTCCGGCAGTATGACATCGACTTCCACGCCCCGCAGCGACGCCAGCGCGAGAGCTGTAATAAGTCTTCCGTCCGGCAGAAAGTATGGAGTCATGACTTTCACCGATGTACGGGCGCAGCCAACGGCTGCGAGAATCAGGAGCTCGATCTTTTCAAGA
>PMHN01000064.1 GCA_003156695.1 Gammaproteobacteria bacterium | reverse complement strand
GTGATGCCGTGCCAGGTCAGCGGGCAATCGGTGGCCATGAACTCCTGGACGCTCGCGCAGGCAGCGGGGGTGGGGTCGGCGGCGCGCGCCGCAGGGTTCAAAACCAAAGTTGCAGCAAGCGCCGCAAGGGCGCACCAGCAGACAGAGCGCATTGTATTTTCTCCCGAAGAAGCCGTCACGATTGCGATGGTCGATCGAGCCTGGTTAGCAGGCGTTATATTTGTCCATATATAACACGGCTCTGTCGTAAACCGCAAAGTCCCGATTGGGGCAGGAGACTCGCCTTCGCTATGATGTCGTGAGGAGGAATCTCTATGGCTGCTCCTGTGGTTCGATTCAGGATCGATTTCGCGGAACATTCCAGCGTTGGTCCGGGGAAAATCTGTCTTCTCGAGGCCATTCGGGATGCCGGTTCCTTGTCGCAAGGGGCGCGCAACATTGGGATGAGTTATCGCCGCGCCTGGCTTTTGGTCGAGAGCCTGAAGCAATCGTTCCGGGAGCCCGTGACGGTGGCAAGCACGGGAGGCAAGGACGGAGGCGGGATGCTGGTCACCGAGTTTGGCGACGCCCTGATTAGAAACTATCGCGGATTGGAACGAGACTTTGCGACGTTGGCAGAGCGGCGTCTCCACCCCATCATTGCAACGGTCATCCGACATTCCAGGGCCGGCGCCAAGGTATCGCTACGCACTAAGCTTGGGTAATCCCCTCACCACCCGATCGCGTATTCGGATCGGCTCCTGTAGTTCATCTGAGCCGAGATCGGAGTGTTGGTCACAGCGTGCGACCGCGTCCGCACGAGACGGCGCGCCGGGTTCAATGGTCTGCCGCTGCGGACGTTCCTGGGCTTTCTCCACTGAGTCTTAGGCCCCGAAACACAAGCCAAAAACTGAGCACAATTTCGAAGATCACCATCGGCGTGTCAAACCACCACAGGTTCACCACCTTTGGGAAGTTGGGAAATACGTAAAAGACGAGGGTGCAGGCGGCACCCCATGCCGACGAGCCTATCCCAAAGACAGCTAGGGCTCTGGGGATGTAGTTCGATTTGAACCACAAGTAGCTGCCAACAGTGGCTCCTAGTGCCCAAAACAGCAAACCAACGTAGTACGCGTCGACACCGCTGAGGTATAGCTGCGCCAGGGTCGGCAGGTGGTCAGCTCCAAGCTCACGGTAATCAGCATCGCTCAACAGGCGCAGAGCGGTAAAGAGATTGAGCGTCGCCAGGAGCCAGGTGAGGCCGTGGATCAGCCGCCCGAATGCCATGAACAAGGAAAGGCCCTGGCTAACCGGTTTGAGGACGACGTACAGCGCTGTGAGCGCCACGACAACGCCGACGCAGTACACCATGTCGCCCGCAATTCCGATACGGAACAGGATTTCGTGCGCCAGGATGTTCCGCGCGTTTTCCGCCGGGCTGCCGACCAGCAGGCGGGCAAAGATGCCGAAATTGACCGCCACCACGATGACGAACGAGATCGGGTAAACCAGTCCCGCGACCTTAGCAGCGGTGCGCTGCGTTTCGTCGATGCCTCTGATAGCCATTTCGGTCCCTCCCGACACAGTGGGCAGCCGGGTGCTCGAGCTCTTAGCGGATGTTGGACGCCGTCAGGACCAACTCACTGGCGCGAGGATCCTGTTCATCTAGCGCTTACGTCGTTGCCAAAAAGCTCGGTAGGCGCCGTATCATGGTTTCGCGAGTGGGCTACGTTGCGCTCCCTGCACGACGACTGTCAACGGGCTTCCAAAGTTGACCAGCGACTGGCGTGCAAAATTGAGCAGGGCATATCGGGTGGTTTCTTGATCTGATCTCTTCATCTCATCTCATGGGTTCAACCGCCGGCACTGAAATTGTCGTCAATTAGCTGCCGTTGGAGTCTCTCAGTACACTGAACGAGTCTCGCCCTTGCGCGGCACCCAGGACGCTACTCGGATTTGGAGGCTGAAGTGAAAGCAGTTCGATTGTACGAATACGGTGGTCCTGAAAACCTCAAATATGAGGACAATGTTCCTGAGCCAGCGTTGAGCGACGACTCTGTGCTGGTGGAAGCCTCGGCGACCAGCGTGAACCCCATTGATTGGAAAATACGATCGGGCGCGCGGCAAAAGGATTTTCCACTAAAGCTACCGGCCATTCTCGGCAGAGACGTGAGCGGGGTGGTCCGGGCGGTCGGGCGCAACATTCGCACCTTCAAGCCGGGTGATCGCGTGTTGGCATTAACCTGGGAGGCCTATGCGGAGCTTGTAGCGGTTGAAGGCTCCACGCTCACCCATCTGCCTGACGGGTTGAACCTGGTCGATTCCGCAGCCCTACCGCTTATAGCGTTGACGGGTGATCAGCTCGTACGGGTGGCGGCTCGGGCGCAACGTGGCCAGACGCTTCTCGTGACCGGGGCATTGGGAAGCGTCGGGCGGGCCGCCGTGCACACCGCCAGGAAACTCGAGGTCAACGTGATTGCGGGCGTCCGCGCTCGGCAGCTGGCGGAAGCGCGGATGCTGGGTGTCTCCGATACTGTAGCCATCGACGACGATTCCGCGATTGCGGGGCTTGCGATGGTGGACGGAGTTGCCGATACGGTTGGGGGCGAAACGGCCGCGAAACTATTCGGCAGAGTAAAGAATAATGGAACCTTCGGCTATGCCTCGGTGTTCCCAGACGAGATATCCAAACTGAATCCGACGGTCACTGTCACCCGGGTGCTCGCGCGTCCCGATGCCTCGAAAGTTCGCGAGTTTGCCGATGACGTCCGAGACGGGAGGTTCCTACTGCCAATCAGTCGCCGGATGCCCCTTCGCGATGCGGGCGAGGCGCACGCATTGGCGCAAAAAGGTGGCTCAGGAAAGATCGTACTGGTGTGCCGGTAGGGGGTTCCAAAAATGCTGATCGACCGCAGATCAGTGATCATCGGCGCGGTAACGCTTGCCGCCGTCAGAACAGCTGAGAGTGTCACGCCAGATATAGTGGAGGCGCAGGTGAATTCACCGACTGAACGTGTACTTGGCATCGGCGGACTATTCTTCCGCAGCCGCGACCCCAAAAAATTGGCGCAGTGGTATCAACTCAATCTCGGGATTGACCATCAAGTGTGGCAACAAGCCGCCGGCCCGACCGCATTCACTCCGTTTGCGATGGATACGGACTATTTCGGATCGAAGCAGCAAGGGTGGATGGTGAACTTTCGAGTTCGAAGTTTAGACGCCATGGTCGCGCAGCTGCAGAAGTCCAACATTGAGGTGAAGGTGGATCCTGAAAAATCTCCCTACGGTCGATTCGCCAGACTGCACGATCCGGAAGGCAATCCGATCGAGCTATGGGAACCGGCAACCCCGGCATAACCATTTGCCTAGAAGGTGAATGGCCAGAAGCGGCCCGCTCGCGTCCGACCATCCCGGGTCAATTTGCGACGCATGGCGGCCGCCGGATAATCTCCGTCTCGGATCGGGCCGTTAGGCGACTGCCTCGCTGGCTCACCTAGTCGCGAAACCCTCGGACAGTGCCCGTCCGCACAATCGCTGGAATGGCACGTTGGCTTGCACGTGCAGAACCTCGAGACTTAGAAGTTATCCGTAAATGAATCCGCCGCGGACCGTCGGATTGCGTGTGGGTTATTCCTTCGGACGATAGGGCGATGTCGGNNCCGGCCATCGAACAACGGGAGCTCGCGCGATAGGTGGGGCAGGGCGCGTGCCACTTGACGCCATACCGTCTAGTCGGTATTGTACCTAGCAGGCGCTGTGAACGGACTTTTCGATGACGACAGCTGTTTCGCACAACTCGAAAACCCAGCTGCTAAATGCCGCGTTCCAGGTGATTCGAGCTAAAGGCTATGCCGGAACGACGGTCGAGGACATCTGCCAAGAGGCCGGTGTCACTAAAGGCAGCTTCTTCCATCACT
>PMHN01000067.1 GCA_003156695.1 Gammaproteobacteria bacterium | reverse complement strand
CCCGCGGATCGGCTTGGCTGGCGAGCCGACGATCAGCGAATAGTCGGGAAACACTTTTCCCTCCGTCACCAGCGCGCCGGCGCCGACCAGGCAGCCCTTGCCGATGCGCGCGCCATTGAGCACGATCGCGCCGATGCCGATCAGCGCGCCGCGCCGGATGGTGCAGCCATGCAGCACCGCGCCATGCCCGATGTGGGTGTCCTCCTCCAGCAGGGTGGTGCGCGCCGGGAAGGTGTGCAGCACACATGAGTCCTGCACGTTGGAACCGTTGCCGATGATGATGCGGCCCAGGTCACCACGCAGCGAAGCGCACGGACCGATGTAACACCGCTCGCCGACGATCACATCGCCGATGAGAACCGCCTGCGGGTGTACGAAGGCGCCTGGCGCCACGACCGGAATGAGCCCGTCGACTGAGTAAATGGCCATGGTGAGCGCGCCTCAGCCCGGGCGTCCCCTGGCCTGCCTGGCGCGCATGGCGGCGCGGAATTCCTCCGACTGCAGCCGCTCGGCGAAAATCTTCGCCTCCGCGTCAATCCGCGCCAGCACCTGCGCCGGGTCGCCGCGCAGCAAGCGGCGTGCGGCGAGCAGCGCTGCCAACGGCTGCGCCGCGATAGCACGCGCCAGCGTACGCGCCTCGCCGATGAGCTCAGCATCCTCCACCACGCGGTTCACGAGTCCCATGGAGTGCGCGCTCGCCGCGTCGAACGGCTTACCAAGCAGCAGCAGCTCCGCGGCGCGCTGCTGGCCCACCAGCCGCGGCAGCAACAGCGAGCTGGCGGCCTCGGGAACCAGGCCCAGCGCCACGAAGGGCATGGAAAACACCGTGCTTCGCGCCGCCACGACGAGGTCGCAATGCAGCAGCAGCGTCACGCCGATGCCGACGGTCTGCCCGTGCGCAGCCGCCAGCAGCGGCTTGCCGAAGGTGGCGAGCGAGCGCATCAGCCTGATGATGGGGTTGTCGCCGTCGAACTTCAGGCCGCCGAGAAAATCATTGAGGTCGTTACCGGCGGTGAAGCCGGCGCCCTCACCGCCCAGGAGTACCGCGCGCACCGTCGTGTCAGCCTGCGCCTGCGCGAGGGCACTGCACAGCGCCTCGTACATCGCGAGGGTGATGGCGTTGCGCTTCTCTGGACGATTGAGGCGTATTTCGCACACCCCGTCCGCGCTGGACACCAGGATCTGGGCGCTCACGTGGTCGCTACTGCGCCTGCGGTGCAGCGGCCGGTGCGTGCGCGCGAAAGTCGACGTCGCTGTCCGCCGCCAGCCACACGAGTGCCGCCCAGGCGGCCACGTTCTGATCGAGCTGCTGGCGGTCGATCTTGTCGAGCGTGTCGTCAGGGGTGTGGTGGATATCGAAGTAGCGCGTACCGTCCTGCATCAGGTCAAAAGCCGGGACGCCCGCCTCCACCGACGGCCCGATGTCGGTTTCCCCCTTGGCGGGTTCCTTTGCCATCAGCACCCCGATGGGTGCCAGCACGCGCGCGACCGTGCGCGCGAAGTCGCTGTTCGCAACCGCCGCCGGCAGCGCCACGCCGTAGACGCGATCAGCGCCAAAGTCAGTCTCGCCTGCGATCACGTGCGTCGCCAGCTCCGCCTTGTGGTTGTCCACATAGGCATGCCCACCGAAGGCGCCAAACGGCGCCACCGGCTGTGCCACTTCTTCAGAGCCGAACAGCACCACGCGGACGGTCCGGCGCGGCTTGTGCGGCAGGTCGCGGATGAGCTTGGCAGCCGCGACCATGATGGCCGTGCCAGTACCGTCATCGATCGCGCCCGTGCCCTGGTCCCAGCTGTCCAAATGCCCGCCGATCAGCACCACGCCGGGGGATTTGTCGCGGCCGCGTACGTCCGCCACCACGTCCTGCGAGTGGGCGCCGGTCACGTAGGAGGCGCCCGAGAAGAGTTTCACACGCACCGTCTCACCGAGGGCCGCGATGCGCTCGATCTGGTCGGCGTCCGGATTCGAGAGCGCGAAGCACGGCAGCGGCACGCGTCCATCCACGTAGCGCGTGGTGCCGGTATGGGCAATACGGTGATTGTCGGTGCCCAGCGAGCGCAGCAGGTAGGCGATGGCGCCGCGACGCGCCGCCTCCCCCGGTCCATCGGCGCGCGCCGCAAACCCCGGCCCGTAGCCCGCACCGTCCTGCATACGCACCATGCGGTACGCGACCATGGCGATCTTGCCGTTGAGGGATCCGGGAGCCGCGGCCTTGAGCGCCTCGAAGCTCGGGAAAATCACGACGTCGCCTTCGAGCCCTGCGGCGGGCGTCGGCGGAGATTCCCCGAGCGCCGCCACAACCAGCGGCTGCACCGAGGGTGCGACGATTTCCGCGTGTTCGGGCCCACGCACCCACGCCGTGATCGGGAACGTCTCGATGTGTACGTTCTCGAAGCCGAGCGCTTTGAGGCGCGCGGCGGCCCATTCGGCCGCGTCGTGCTCGTTCGCAGAGCCCGCCGGGCGAGGCCCGAAGCGGCTCGTAAGTTCACTCACCCAGCTGTAGGCCACATCGTGGCCTGCCATCGCGGCATCGCGCAGCTGCACGGCCACTTCTTCGGCAGAGGGAGTGGACGCGCCAGGCGCGGCGGGCGCGCCAGCAGCAGTGACAGCCGCACCGGCGGCGAGCATCAGGAGACAGGCGATCGCGGATTTGTGGCGCACGGCGGGCTTTCGATCTGGCGGTAAGGGAGCGCGCATTCTACGCAAGCGCTCCCGCGCGCACCATGCGAGCGCGGTTTGCGGTTACTTTGGCAGTTGCGCGATCGGCAGCGGCGTGGCCAGGTGAAAGCCCTGGGCAAAGTCCACGCCGATGCGCTGGAGTTCCTCGAGCACCGCCTGGCTCTCGACGCACTCGGCCACCGTGGCGATCCCCAGGGCGCGCCCGACCTTGCTGATCGCCTCGACCATGCTGCGGTTGACCGGGTCATCGGTGACGTGGCTGATGAACTGCCCGTCGATCTTGAGGAAATCCACCGGCAACGCCTTCAGGTACACGAAGGACGAGACGCCGGTACCGAAATCATCGAGCGCGAAGCGGCTGCCACGATTCTTCAGCTCGCTCATCAGGAAGCGCGCGTTGGCGAGGCTCGTGACCGCGGCGGTCTCGGTGATCTCGAAGCACAGCGCGCGGGCAATCGCCGGCTCCGCCACGCTCTGCAGCATGAAGTCCACGAACGACTGCTCGTTGAGGGAGGTGCCGGACAGATTCACCGCCAGCAGCGGCAGCGTCTCACCCTGGCGCAGGCGGTGCGTGAGGAGCGCAATCGCCTGGCCGACCACCCAGCGGTCAATCACCGACATTATGTTGTAGCGTTCCGCCGCCGGTATGAACTCGCTCGGCATCACCAGCTCACCCGAGTCATCGCGCAGCCGCACCGTCAGCTCGTAAAACGCCCGCGAGGCTGGCGCGGCGATCGAAACGATCGGCTGGAAGAACAACTCCAGGCGCTGCTCTTCGACCGCCCGTGTAACCCGCGACACCCAGTGCATCTCGCGGTGTTGATGCGAGACGCCGTCCGCCTCGTAGACGTGGATACGGTTGCGGCCGGCGTCCTTGGCGGCATAGCAGGCGATGTCGGCGGCGCTCATGACGCTGGCGACATTCTCGGTCTCGGCGCTGATCTGCACGATGCCGATGCTGGCGCCCACCGACAGTGTGTTGGTGCCCCACACGAAGCGAAAATCACGGATCGCCTGGCGCGCGGCCTCGGCGATGCGCACGGCCTGCTCGGGCGTGCAACTCTCGAGCAGCACCCCGAACTCGTCCCCGCCCAGGCGCGCGATGGTGTCGGAGGTGCGCACACGGGTCTGCAGCAGCCCGGTCACGTCGCGCAGCAGCCGGTCGCCGGCCTGGTGGCCGCAGGTGTCGTTGATCACCTTGAACTGGTCGAGGTCTATGTAGAGGAGCGCGTAGGAGCCCTCCTCGCGCTGCGCGGCGAGCAATGCCGCGTGCAGCCGGTTGTCGAATTCACGGCGGTTGATGAGGCCGGTGAGCGCATCGTGGCTCGCCTGCCACGAGAGTGCGCGCTTCAGGCGCCGCTCCCTGGTGACGTCATGGAACACGACCACGGCGCCGATGACACGGCCCTGGCGGTCGCAGATGGGCGCGGCGGACTCCTGGATCGCAACCTCGGTGCCGGAGCGCGTGATCAACACCGAGTGGTCAGCGGCGGTGCCGCTTTCCCCGCGCCCCAGCGCGCCGGCGAGCGAGTTACCGATCGGTTCCCCGCTCAGCTCATCGACGAGCTTCAGCACCGCGCCGAGCGGCTGACCGCGCGCCTCGCTCAAATTCCACGCGGTCAGCGTTTCGCCGACCGGATTGATGTATTCGATGCGCCCTTCGGCGTCGGTGGTGATTACCGCGTCGCCGATCGACTGCAGCGTCACCTGCGCGCGTTCCTTTTCGGCGAACACCGCCTGCTCGGCACGCTTGCGCTCGGTGATGTCGGCGATGGTGCCTTCGTAGCCGATGATCTCCCCACTGGCGTCGCGCATGGCGCGCGCGTTCTCGAGAATCACCACCTGCTGACCGTCGCGGCGGCGCATGAGGAACTCCGCGTCGCGGATCTCCCCTTCCGACTCGATGCGGCGGGTGAACTCGGCGCGGTCCGCCGGGTTCCAGTAGAGCGCCGCGGCGCCTGGCAGCGCGTACAGTTCCTCGGCGCTCTGGTAACCGAGCATCGCCACGAAGGCCGGGTTGACCGACAGTAGCCGGCCGCCGCGGCCGCTTTGGTACACCCCTTCCGCGATGCTCTCGAAGAGGCCGCGGAACTTGGCCTCGCTGCCGCGCAGCGCCTCCTCGCTGAGGCGCCGGCCGATGGCGATACCCGCGAGCTGCGCGGCGCGCGACATGATCTGTGACTCCTGCGGCGTCGGCAGTCCCGGCTGCGCGCGGTACACGCCCAGCGCACCCAGGAGGTTGCCGCCGGCCGCCTTGATGGGCGTCGACCAGGCCGCGCGCAGGCCCGCGGCGAGCGCGACCTCGCGCCGCTCGAGCCACTGGGGGTCGACAGCCACGTCCGACACCAGCAGCTGCTGTCCGAGATACACCGCCACGTCGGAACCGGCCAGCGCTGTGCGCACATCGTCGGTGAGCTGTGGGGCTACCTGGTGGGTGAAGCTCTGGCCACCCTCGGCGAGCACGCTCACAGAACACACTGTGCCAACGCCCACCGATTCAACCAGCCGCGTGATCGCGGCCAGCACCTGCGGCAGCGGCACATTACCGGTGATCTGTTCAAACACCTCGCGCTCGGCGGCCGCCATGCGCTCGCTGCGTTTGCGTCCGGATATGTCTGCGATGCTGCCGCGCACCAGGTGGCGGTTGCCGCTCGGAATGCGCACCAGCCGCACTTCGCACATGATCTCCCGGTTGGCAGCATCACGGCACAGCCATTCGAAAATCTGCGGCTCGCCCGCGAGCGCCTGCTGCACGTAGGTGCGCGCGCGCTGCAGGGAGGGCTCCCCGTCGGGTTGCAGCGTCGGACTCAGGTCCACCGGACCGACCGCGAGCAGCCGCTCGCGATCCAGGCCAAAGAGTTTCTGCGCGTTCTCGTTGGCGTCCACGAAACGCGCGGTGTCGACATCGAGTACTACAATCGCCTCGGGCGCGTGATCAACCAGCAGTCGGTAGCGCGCCTCGCTCTCGCGCATCGCCTGCTCGGATTCGCGCCGCTCGGTCACGTCGCGCAGGCACAGCACGAACATTTCGCGCCGCGAGGTCGGCGCCTTGCTCACCGCGATTTCGGCGGCAAAGGTCTGGCCGTCCTTGCGCCGCGCCCATTGTTCGCTGGCGGCAAGGTCGAGGACGGTATCGCCAAGCGCCTCGGCGAGGCGCTGCAGCGCCNNAGAATGACCTGCAGGTGCTCGGAGCTCTGCGCGCGCGCTTCCAGCGCCAGCGCCCGCGCCTCGTCTGCCATGAGGCGCATGGATTCGACGACGCCGCGCCGCTCGGTGTCTATGGCCTGGTAGTGGGTATTGATCAGTCGCAGCAGCATCGCGACGTCCGGGGTCGCGTTACCGGTGCGCAGCTGCACTTCGCGCAGCTGCGNNTGCGCACGCAGCTGCGGATGCAGATCGGAACTGTCCTCACCGCGCGGGCGTGCGTCGGCCCTGACGAGGGTGGTCGTCGCACCGGTGGCCGCTTCAGCGGCACGCTGCAGGGTCCGGGGGTTTGACATAAGGAGGCAAGAAGCCCAAGAACGATCATACGGGCCGCACAGGGGATCCCCCGTGAAGCCCCTCGCGGTTCTGTTGAACGAGGCTTAGGTTCTATTGCCCCGCAGCGGCGGGATGGGATGCCCCTGTCTGACCGGGGTCAGCGGATGGCGCTTTGGCGGGCACCTCCGGGAAGCCTGCGCCTGCGATTATGGGCATGGAGAACGCCTGGCTCGTGCTCTGGCCGGTCGAGTCCACGACCAGCACGGCGGTCAGGTTGAAGATCCCATCCCGCTTCGGAAGCAATTTCACACTGTGATGGATCGGGGTGCCTTCCACCGGCTTATCGGCGGCCGGGATGTCCTGCCCGCTCACTATGTCGAGCCCGTCATCGGCGGTGATCTTGCCCGTGATGCGGTCCACGTTGCCGTACACCGGCACGATCACCACATCCACATCGACCGGTTGCGCCACTTCCGGGCGCCCCTGCAGTTCAAATTTCAACTGTACCGAGGAGGGTCCGGCACCCCGGGGCGCAACCCCGGCCACCATTCCGGGGGACAGGCCGTCAGGCTGCGCCGCCCTGGCGTGGCTCTGTTTCACAGCGTGGCCCGCGCCCGGCTTACCCCCCGAACCACACCCAACGAGGACAGTCGCGAGGCCGAGGACCGCTCCCACACCGATAATCAGGTTGCGCATGGGCGAACAATAGCGCGTCCGCACACCGGCGCGCACGTGCGTGGTTCGCCACTTTGAGCTACCCGCCGCGCAGCAGCGGCGGGTCATCGATCGCCTCGATCTGCTCGGTAAGATCCCGCAAATACCCCTCCCAGTAGCGCGCCTCGCCGAACCAGGGAAAGGCGCGTGGAAAGGCGGGGTCACGCCAGCGATGCGACACCCACGCAGCGTGATGCAACATGCGCAGTCCCCGCAGCGGCTCGATGAGTTGCAGCTCCCTGAAATCCAGCGTCGCGAACTGCTGATACCCTTCGAGCAGGTCCGCCCATTGCCGCTGCTGCTCGGCGGGCGACCCGGAGATCATCATCCACAGGTCCTGCATGCGCGCGCCCATCGCGCAGTCATCCAGATCGACGAACACCGGCCCGTGCTCGTTCCACAAGAGGTTGCCGAGATGGCAGTCGCCGTGGACACGGATCGCGCGCACCTCGGCGGCGGCAGAGAACGCTTCGCTCACGCGCTCGAGCAGCGCGCCGCTGATGGCCGCATAGCGCTCGCGCAGCGCATCCGCGAGCAGCACGCTATCGCGCACCTGCGCACGCGCCTGCCAGCCGAGCCGCTCGACGTCAATCCGCGGCCGCACCTGGAAGGGCCGCGTGGCGCCGATCTGGTGCAGCCGCGCAAGAGCGCGGCCGAGGATCTGGCGCGCCTCGGGAGCATCGAGCTCGGGGGCGTGCCCGCGCATCCACGGGAAGGCGGCGAAGCGAAATTCACGGTAGCGGCACAGCGTAGCTCCGCCGAGCACCAGCGGCGCCGCGACCGGCAGCTCCGCGGCGGCCAGCTCGTGCGTGAAGGCGTGTTCTTCATCGATCTGCGCATCGCTCCAGCGTCCCGGGCGATAGAACTTCAGCACCAACAGTCCCTGGCCGGCGCCGATCTGGTAGACGCGGTTCTCGTAGCTGTTGAGTGCGAACAGCCGCCCGTCGGGATCCAGGCCCGCGGCGGCCGCGGCCTCGAGCACCACCTCGGGCGCCAGCTCCGCAAAAGGTTGCGGACCGTCAGCGCCCGTTTTGTTTATCATCTGCGGCATGAGTCACCCGAGCATATTAGTCACCGGCGGCGCCGGCTACATCGGCAGCCATGTAGTGCTGCAGTTGCGCGCGCGCGGCGAGCGGGTGGTGGTACTTGATGACCTGTCGCGCGGCTTTCGCCAGGCGGTACTGGATGCGCCGCTCGTGGTCGGCAAGGTCGGGGATCGCGACACGGTCGCAAGTGTGTTGCGCGAGCACGCGGTCGATACGGTGATGCACTTTGCCGCCTACACCATCGTACCGGAGTCCGTCAGCGAGCCGCTGAAGTACTACGGCAACAACACCTGCTCGACACGCACACTGCTGGAATGCTGTGTTGGCGCCGGCGTGCGCCACTTCGTGTTCTCCTCCACCGCGGCGGTGTATGGCATCCCCGCAGAGGGCAGCGCCGCGGAGAGCACGCCCACCGCCCCGATCAATCCCTACGGCACCTCCAAACTCATGTCCGAATGGATGCTGCGGGATGTGGCCAGCGCCTCGCCGCTGAAGTACGTCGCGCTGCGCTACTTCAACGTCGCCGGCTCCGACCCCGCCTGCCGGATCGGGCAGGCGAGCCCGGATGCGACGCTGCTCGTGAAGGTCGCCTGCGAGGCCGCGGTCGGCAAGCGCGCGGAGGTTGCCATCTTCGGCAACGATTACGCCACGCCCGACGGCACCGGCGTGCGTGACTACATCCATGTGGAGGACCTCGCCATGGCCCACCTGGACGCGCTCCAATACCTGCGCGGCGGCGGCGCCTCGACCACGCTGAATGTGGGTTACGGCCACGGCTACAGCGTGCGCCAGGTGCTCGCGGCCGTGGAGCGGGTGTCCGGCAAGCGCCTGAAGGTGCGTGAGCAGCCGCGGCGCGCCGGCGATCCCCCGGCACTCATCGCCCGTGCCGAGCGCATCCGCGCCGAACTTGGCTGGCGGCCGCGATACGATGACCTCGACGCCATAGTAAGAACCACGCTCGTCTGGGAGCAGCGCCTGCTTTCGGACCCGTGGAAATAACGCTGCTGCCGATCCGCGCAGGGCGATGACGTAGAATGCGCCTGCATGCAATGGGGGCGCCCTAAATCCCTGAGTGGTCTGATGCTCGTCGGCCTGGCGTTGATCGCCGTGCCGCTGCTGGCCGCCATTTTGACCGCCGTTCTGCAGATACGGGAGCTCGCTGACACCGGGCAGAAGATCGTCATTCAGGGGGTCAGCGGTGCCCGCGCCAGCCAGGCCCTGTTCGGGCAGATCGCTTCGCTCGAGCGCACCTCGCGCCTCTACGAGGTGCTGAAGGACCCGAAGCTCCTTGACCTGTACCGCACGCAGGATGAGAGCCTCACCAGCACGCGCGACCAGCTGCGCCTCGAGGCGGCGAGCGACACGCAGCGGACTCTCGGGCAGCTTGGGGATCTGCAACGCAGCATCCGTGTCGCGCTGATGAGTGCGCAGCCCGCTGCCAGCGCCGCGGGGACGGCCTCGGATCTCTCGGCGCGCTTCACGCAGCTGTCGGCGCTGGTGGAGCGGGTCAACGAGCAAAGTAACGCGCAGGTTGATGCCGAGGTCGACGCGCTCGAGGACCAGACGCTGCGTACTCGCAAACAGCTCCTGTGGTGGGCCGCGGCGCTGTTGCCGCTTACCCTGATCGCGGTGTTGGTCCTGACGGTGGGCGTAGGCCGGCCTCTGCGCCAGCTCGATCGCGCGATCAGCGAGCTCGGCGAGGGCACCTTCACCAATCCGATCGCAGTGCGCGGTCCGCATGACCTCGAGCGCCTCGGCGTACAGCTCGAGTGGCTGCGCCAGCGACTGTTGGAGCTGGCGCACGAGCGCAACCGGTTCCTGCGTCACATGTCGCACGAACTGAAGACGCCGCTCGCGAACATTCGCGAGGGCACGGAGCTCCTGATGGATGGCGCGGTCGGTGAGCTCGACTCCAACCAGCGCGAAGTTGCCGCCATCCTGCGCGAGAACGGTATCAAGCTGCAGCGCATGATCGAGAATCTCCTGTCGTTCAGCGCCTGGCAGACCTCCAGCGTCGGCCTCGAGGCCACCGAATTTCGCCTGCGGCCGCTGGTGAAGCAGGTCCTGGAGAACCAGCAGCTGACACTCCTGTCGCAGCGCGTGCGCCTGGATGTGCGCATCGATGATGTCACCCTGCTCGCCGATCGTGGCAAGATCCGCCTGATTCTGGAAAACCTGGTGTCCAACGCGGTGAAGTACTCCCCCAAGGGCGGCACGATCCATGTGCAGGCGCGCGCCGAGGCGCTGCAGCTGGTGCTCGACGTCGCTGACGGCGGCCCCGGTATCCCGGTAGAGGATCGCGGCCACGTGTTCGAGGCCTTCTACACCGGTCGGGCGGCGCGCGGGCCGGCGGTCAAGGGCACGGGAATTGGCCTCTCGGTGGTGCTGGAGTTTGTCGCGGCGCACGGCGGTACGGTGCAGATCATCGACGGCCAGTTCCCGGGGGCGCACTTCCGCATCACCATGCCCATCAGGGCCGGCAGCGGCGACCGGCNNCGGTGCGGCCGGAGCTGAAAGCGCAGGCCCATGCAGCCTGACACTACCCCGCTGCACCGTCAGTACGGCGCGGCCGCCTGTCTGGGCGCCGTGTGTACCGCACTGCTCGCCGCGGGCTGCACCACGATGCCCGGGCAAAACACCCCGCCCCCACCGCCGGTGGTAGACCAGGCCGCGGTGGCGAACACGGTGCTGAGCGGTTACCTGCAGTTGCTGCAGAACCTGCTGCAGGGACCGCCAGCGCAACAGGCGGAGATCGTCGCCGGCGCGCAGCGCGATTACGACAGCACCCCGACGCCGAGCCGGGAGCTGAAGCTGGCGCTGATTCTCGGCACCACAGGCCATCCGGCAACCGATCTGCCGCGTGCGCAGCAGTTGCTGCGCGAGGTACTGGCGAACCCGGAAATGCTGCTGCCGGGGGAGCGCGCGCTCGCGTTCCTGAAGCTTTCGCAAATTGACGACCATTTGACGCTCGAGACGGAAAACCGCAGGCTGCAAAGCGAGGTGCTACGGCTC
>PMHN01000169.1 GCA_003156695.1 Gammaproteobacteria bacterium | reverse complement strand
GAGATACGCATCCAGCTGCTTCTTGTCCGCCCAGGCGGTACCGTAAATCCGCTGCAGCATTTCGTTGCGCGAATCACCCCGCCAATAGGCGCCGGCGAGCTTGGTGAGCTTGAACGCCTTTAACTTCCCGGTGGAGGGCACGTGCGGGCCGCGGCACAGGTCCACCCAGTTACCCTGACCGTAGAGACTGATCTCGTCCTTGTCCGGAATGCTGGCGATGATCTCGGCCTTATAGACCTCACCCATGTCACGGAAGAACTTCACCGCCTCATCGCGCGCCATGACCCGGCGCGTGACCTTCTCATCCGCCTTCGCGAGTTCGGTCATTTTCGCTTCGATGGCCGCCAGGTCCTCCGGCGTGAACGGGCGCTGGTACGCGAAGTCGTAGTAGAAGCCATCCTCGATGACCGGGCCGATGGTGACCTGCGCTTCCGGAAACAGCGCCTTCACCGCCTGCGCCAGCAGATGCGCGGTGGAGTGACGGATGACCTCCAGACCGTCGGCGTCCTTGTCGGTGACGATCGCGAGATTGGCGTCCTCTGCGATCACGTACGAGGTATCGACGAGCTTGCCGTTCACACGCGCGGCCAGCGCCGCTTTCCGCAACCCCGCGCCAACGCCGCCCGCGACCTCGTCCACCGTCACCGGCGAATCGAAGTGGCGCTGACTGCCATCGGGCAATGTGACAACGGGCATGTTGGAACTCAAACCGTAATCCAAAACAAAGGGCGCTCCGGTCTCAGCAGCGACCGCGAGCGCCCTCTTCGCTTATCTGGTAGGCGCGAGTGGGATCGAACCACCGACCACCACCATGTCAAGGTGATGCTCTACCACTGAGCTACGCGCCTGAAGGGACGGCAAGGGGCGCGAACGATACAAGACTGACGGAGGCTAAGCAAGCTAATCCGTGACATTCCAAGCACTTACGTCTGGGTCGAAGGGCTCGGGAACCCGAGCTCCAGCTGCTTTAAGCGCTCGATCTCATCGCGCAGCCCGGCCGCCTCTTCGAACTCGAGGTTACGCGCTTTTTTGAGCATCTCCGCCTCGAGCTTCTTGATCTCCTTCACCAGTACCTCGGGCCTGAGGTCTGCGGCGCTCAGGGGCTTGCCTCCCCGCTTGCGCCCGCCCGGTACCGGCGCCTCGCTGCGCGCGCCTTCCATGATGTCGGTCACCGCTTTTTGAATGCCGCGCGGGGTGATGCCGTGCGTGGTGTTGTACTCAACCTGCCTGTGGCGCCGACGGTCGGTCTCATCGATCGCCCGCCGCATGGAGCCGGTGATGCGGTCCGCGTAGAGAATCGCCCGCCCGTTGATGTGGCGCGCGGCGCGGCCGATGGTCTGNNTCGAGGATCGCCACCAGCGACACCTCCGGCATGTCGAGGCCCTCGCGCAAGAGATTAATGCCCACCAGCACGTCGAACTTGCCCAGTCGCAGGTCGCGGATGATCTCCGTGCGCTCGACCGTCTCGATGTCCGCGTGCAGGTAGCGCACGCGCACGTCGTGCTCGGAGAGGTAATCCGTCAGATCCTCCGCCATGCGCTTGGTGAGGGTCGTGATGAGCACGCGCTCGCCGACCGCCGCGCGCTTGCCGATTTCCGACAGCACGTCATCCACCTGCGTGCCGACGGGGCGCACTTCGACCTCGGGGTCCACGAGTCCCGTCGGGCGCACCAGTTGCTCAACCACCTGGGAAGAGTGCTTGGACTCATAGCCACCCGGGGTGGCCGAGGTGAAGATCATCTGCGGCGCGAGTTGTTCCCACTCCTCGAACTTCAGCGGCCGGTTGTCCAGCGCCGAGGGCAGCCGAAAGCCGTACTCCACCAGCACTTCCTTGCGCGAGCGGTCACCCTTGTACATCGCGCCGAGCTGCGGGATCGTCTGGTGGCTCTCGTCGACGAACAGCAGCGCATTCTTCGGCAGGTAGTCGAAGAGGCACGGCGGTGGCTCTCCCGGGGCACGCCCGGAGAGATAGCGTGAATAATTCTCGATGCCGGCGCAGTAGCCGACTTCCTTGATCATTTCCATATCGAACATGGTGCGCTGCTCCAGGCGCTGTGCTTCCAGGAGGCGTCCCGCATCGCGCAGCTCCTTCAGGCGCAACCGCAGATCGTCGCGGATCTGATCCACGGCGCCCACGAGGCGCTCGCGCGGCGTGACGTAGTGCGTGCCGGGATAGATCGTGAAGCGCGGCACCTTGCGTGCCAGCGCGCCGGTGAGCGGGTCAAACAGCGTGATCGAGTCAATGGTCTCATCGAAGAGCTCGACCCGCACGGCTTCGCGCCCGGACTCGGCCGGGAAAATGTCGATCACATCGCCGCGCACTCGGTAGGTGCCCTGGGTGAGATCCAGCTCGTTCCTCGTGTACTGCATGTCGGCGAGGCGGCGCAGCAGCTGGCGCTGATCCAGATGATCGCCGCGCTTCAGATGCAGCACCATGGACAGATACGCCTGCGGATCCCCGAGCCCGTAGATGGAAGACACGGTTGCGACAATGATGGAATCGGAGCGCTCGAGCAGCGCCTTGGTGGCGGATAAGCGCATCTGCTCGATGTGTTCGTTCACCGAGGAGTCCTTCTCGATGTAGGTATCGGAGGACGGCACATAGGCTTCCGGCTGGTAGTAGNNTCCACCGCGTTGTGCGGGAAAAATTCGCGGAATTCCCCGTAGAGCTGCGCAGCGAGGGTCTTGTTGTGGGCAAGAACCATCGCCGGGCGCTGCACGCGCTGGATTACCTGCGCCGCGGAAAATGTTTTTCCGGAACCCGTGACACCAAGCAGCGTCTGGTGCGCCAGCCCCTCGTGCAGTCCCTCGACGAGCTTGTCGATCGCCTGCGGCTGATCGCCTGCGGGCACGTAATCGGCTTGAAGCTTGAAAGGCTGCTGTTCCATGCGATGAATCGTGGCGTAAGGGACTCGCGCCGTGTCCGGTTTCGATGGTCGGGCCGGGCACAATCTCTTAATATAGCGGGGCCGTCCGATCTCAAGCGAACTACAGGTAATTCAGTGACCTTNNTTGAAAGCCCAGGGCCGGGACGTTATTGGCTTGGGCGCCGGGGAACCGGATTTCGATACGCCCGTGCACATCGCCGAAGCCGGAGCGGACGCCATCCGCAACGGCTTCACCCGCTACACGAATGTCGATGGGATCGATGAGCTCAAAGACGCCATCATCGCCAAATTCGCGCGCGATAACGCCCTCACCTACGAGCGCTCGCAGATCCTGGTGTCCTCGGGCGCCAAGCAGACCATCTACAACCTGTGCATGGCCGTGCTCGATCCGGGCGACGAGGCGGTGATCCCCGCGCCCTACTGGGTGTCGTACCCGGACATGGTGCTGCTCGCGGACGGGCTGCCGGTGATGCCGCTCGCCGGCATGGCGCAGGGCTACAAGATCACCCCGAGGCAGCTGGCCGCGGCCATCACCCCGAAAACACGGCTGTTGCTTCTCAATAGTCCCTGCAATCCGACCGGCGCGGCCTACACGCGCGCGGAACTGAAGGCCTTGGGTGAGGTGCTGATCGAGAACCCGCGCATCATCATCGGCACCGATGACATGTACGAGAAGATCTACTGGGGAGATGAGCCGTTCTACAGTCTCGTCACCGCGGTGCCCGAGCTCTACCCCCGTACGGTGACCATCAACGGTGTGTCGAAGGCGTATGCCATGACCGGCTGGCGCANNCGCCGTCACCGCGCTCACCGGCGATCAGGCCTGCGTTGCGAAAATGACCGAGGCGTTCAAGGCGCGCCGCGACTTTGTCGTACGGGCGCTGAATGCCATTCCCGGCATCAGCTGCCTGCCGGGCGCCGGTACTTTTTACGCGTTCGCGGACGTGTCGCGCGCCATGGCATCCCTTGGCTGCCGCGATGACGGGGAGTTCGCCGAGCTCCTCTTGAATGAGGGCGGCGTGGCGGTGGTACCGGGATCAGGCTTCGGCGCCCCCGGACACGTGCGCCTGTCGTTCGCCTGCAGCATGCAGACACTCGAGATGGCGCTCGACCGGATCGCACGCGTGCTGGCCGCACGGGTCGTGGCGGCCTGAGGCGCGCCTCAGATCCAGACGTCGTTCTGTGCGGTCCGCTCGCCGCCCGCCTCGCCGGTGTTGAGAACACCGCGTGGCTCGATGAGCAGTACCTTCACCTCACGCTCGGCGTAGGGTTTGTGCTCCACACCTCTCGGCACGACGAACATCTC
>PMHN01000106.1 GCA_003156695.1 Gammaproteobacteria bacterium | reverse complement strand
GCGAGCGCAACCGCGTGCATCTCGCCAAGGTGCTGCGCTCCGGCGGCAATGTCCTCTTGCTGGACGAACCGACCAATGACCTGGACGTGGAGACGCTGCGCGCGCTCGAAGAGGCGCTGCTGAGTTTCCCCGGCTGCGCGGTCGTGATCTCCCACGACCGCTGGTTCCTAGACCGCATCGCGACGCACATTCTGGCCTTCGAAGGCGACTCGCAGGTCGTATGGTTCGAGGGCAACTACCAGGAGTACGTGGCGGACTTCAAGCGGCGCAAGGGAGAAGATGCCGCGCAGCCGCATCGCATCAGATACAAGCCGCTGACGCGCTGAAGGGAGCGGCACGGTTTGTCTCCGCCGGTGACAGCTCAACCCCCGCCAGAGGACGAGGAGTCCGCCCTGTGGCGCTGGGCAGGGCCGCTCGCGGCGCTGGTGGTGTTTGCGGGTGTGGGGCTGGTCCTGCACCACCAGCTCGCGCAGCTGCACGTCAGCCGCGTGTTCGAGCACCTGCACGCAATCCCGCGCCGCCAGGTGCTGGCGGCGCTGGGTTTCACGGCGGCCAGTTACTGGCTCTTGTCCACGTACGAGGTGCTGGCGTTTGCCTACCTGCGCCGCGCCCTGCCGTACACGCGCATCGTCTTCACCTCCTTCATCGCCTACTCCTTCGGTCACACGCTCGGCTTCACGGCGTTCACGGGCGCCGCCATTCGCTTCCGTCTGTACTCCGCCGCCGGCGTCACGGCCGTCGAAGTCGCGACGGTCTCCGCGTTCTGCAGCCTGTCGCTCGCCATCGGGCTTGCGACCGTATCGGGCGTGTCGCTCCTGCTCTCACCGGCGAACGCCGCCGCGGTACTGCGGCTGCATCACAACTGGTCCCTGCTGGCCGGAGGCGCGCTGCTCGTCGTGGTCGGCGCTTACGCCTTGTGGGCGTGTTTCGCACGCAGCGCATTCGAGATCCGCGGCTGGGCGCTGCGCGCCCCGGGAGCTGCCATCGGGCTCGCGCAGATCGCCCTCGGGGTTCTCGACGTGTCCTTGTCCTCGGCGGTGCTGTGGTGGCTGTTGCCGCCCGAGGCACACATCGGCTTTATTACCTTCCTCGGTGTGTATGCCGCCGCGGTGATCGCCGGCATCGTCAGTCACGTCCCGGGCGGTGTTGGCGTGTTCGAGGCGGTGATCCTGCTCACCCTGCCCGGGGTGCCGGCGGATGCGCTGCTCGGGTCCCTGCTTGCGTACCGCGCGGTGTATTACCTCGTGCCGCTGGTATTCGGCACGCTGTTGTTCGGCTCCAAGGAGCTGTCGGCGCACCGTAGCCGCATTGCCTGGGCGCAGGAACTCGCGAGCATCTACATCGCGCCGGTGGTGCCGCAGATTGCCGGCGCCCTCACCTTCCTCGCCGGCAGCCTGCTCCTGTTCTCCGGGGCAACCCCGGCGGTCGATGAGCGGCTCGCGTTTCTCGATCAGTTCCTGCCGCTCACGGTGCTGGAGGTCTCGCATCTGGTCGCCAGCCTCGTGGGCCTGGGCCTGCTGGTGCTGGCGCGCGCGCTGTTTCGCCGGGTGCACGCCGCCTACCACATCTCGGTGTGGCTGCTGCTCGCCGGCATCTTCGCCTCACTCCTCAAGGGACTGGATTTCGAAGAGGCGAGCCTGCTGGTACTGGTCCTCGGCGTGCTCATGCTCGGGCGGCGCGCCTTCTATCGTCCGACCGCGATCATGGCGGAGCGCTTCACACCGGTGTGGATCGTGAGCATCACCGGCGTGATCGCCATGGCGGTATGGATCGGCATCATTTCGTACCGTCACGTGGGCTATTCCGATGAGTTGTGGTGGACCTTCGCCCTGCACGGCAACGCGCCACGCATGCTGCGCGCCTCACTCGCCGTCATCGTGATCGGCGCCGCCTACATGCTGCTGAACATGCTGCGCCCGGCGCGGCCCGAACCGGCGGTGGCAAGCCCAGAGGATCTCGCTCACGCACGCACTCTCATCGCCAGCTGTGATGTCACGGTGGCGAACGCCGCCCTCACGGGCGACAAGCGCCTGCTGTTCAGCGATTCCGGTGACACCTTCATCATGTACCAGATCGCCGGTCACAGCTGGATCGCGCTCGGCGATCCGGTGGGCGCGCGCGAGGGCGCGGAGGAACTGGTGTGGCGTCTGCGTGAGATGTCCGATCACCACGGCGGTGACCCGGTGTTCTACCAGGTGTCGGCTGAGCGGCTGTCGCTATACGTCGACCTGGGACTTGCGGCGCTGAAGATCGGCGAGGAGGCGCGCGTGCCGCTCGCCGGGTTTTCGCTCGACGGCGCCGCGCGTGCGGAGCTGCGGCAGGCGCAGCGGCGCGCGCAGCGCGACGGTGCGACCTTCGAGGTGGTGCTGCCACAAGGCGTGGATGCGCTGCTGCCCGTAATGCAGCGCATCTCCGACGCCTGGCTTGCCTCCAAGTCGACCGGCGAGAAGCGTTTCTCAGTGGGGGCNNCATCGTGCGCGCCGAGGGGATTCCCGCGGCCTTTGCGAATCTGTGGACCACCGGGACGCGCGAGGAGCTGTCGGTGGATCTCATGCGCTTTTCCCCCGATGCGCCGCGCGGCGCGATGGACTACCTGTTCATCGAGCTGATGCTGTGGGGACGGCGCGAAGGTTATCGCTGGTTCAATCTCGGCATGGCGCCGCTGTCGGGACTGGAGTCCCACCCGCTCGCGCCGGCCTGGCACCGGGTCGGCAACTTCATCTTCCGTCACGGCGAACACTTCTATAATTTCGACGGGCTGCGGCGCTACAAGACGAAGTTCGCCCCGTCGTGGGAGCCGCGCTATCTCGTGGCCCGCGGCGGTATCGCGTTGCCGCGGGTGCTGGTCGATGTGTCGGTGCTGATTGCCGGTGGCATGAAGGAGCTGTTCGCGCGATGAGTCCGCAGAAGACTTTCGCAGCAGTGCTGGGGAGCGTGCTGTGCTGCGCGCTGCCCGCCGCGCCGCCGGTGAGGGCTGCGGCCGCTGACCCGGGCACGACCACGGCGCCCGTCCTCCACACCGTAAAAGCCCGCGCCGCGGCACATCCCGCCGACACGGCGTACTCGACGCNNGGCGCGGTCGTCATCGGCGCCGACATCCGTCAGTACCTGGCGAGCCTGAAAAGCGCCGCGCAGCGCGGCAATGCGCCCTGCCAGATGATCGCGGCCGACTTCGAAGCGCTCAGCCACCAGGTACAGAAGGAAATCGGCATGAGCGAATATCACGTGCCGGTGCTGGTCGGTTACTCCTCGGGAGCGACCGTGGTTTATGCGGCGCTGGTGCAGTCGCCACCGGGCACATTCGCCGGTGCGCTCAGCCTCGGCTTCTGCGCCGATCAGGACTTCTCAGGCGCGGCGCTGTGCCCGGGTGCCGGACTGCACTACACGCCGAACAAACAGCACGAGTTGGTACTCGAGCCTGCGACCGGCTTGAAGCAGCCGTGGATCGCCTTTCAGGGTCAGAAGGATCAGGTGTGCGCCGCGCCTGCCGTCGATGCCTTCGCGGCGCAGATTGGCACGGCGCAGGTGGTGAAGTTGCCATTGGTCGGCCACGGCTTCTCGGTGGAGCGCAACTGGATGCCGCAGTTTCGCGACGCCTACGCGCGGCTCACGGTGCGGGTCGAAACCCCGCCCGCGCGTCCCGCGGACATCAACGACCTGCCGGTGCAGGAGGTGCACGCCAGCGGAACTGGCAACGAATTCGCGCTGCTGCTCACGGGGGACGGCGGCTGGGCGGGACTCGACCAGGAACTCGCCGCGCGGCTGGCCGCCGACGGGGTGCCGACCGTCGGACTCAACTCGCTGAAGTACTTCTGGACCACGCGTACGCCGGCCGAGACCACGAACGACGTGGCGCGCCTGCTGCGCCACTACCTCGCGGCCTGGGGCAAGCAGCGCGTGCTGCTCGTGGGCTACTCTTTCGGTGCTGACGTGCTGCCATTCGTCGTCAATCGGCTGCCAGCGGACTTGCGCGCGCGCGTGGCGAGCGTGAGCCTCCTCGGCATCGACTCAAACGCCTCCTTCGAAATCAGCGTCGCGGACTGGGTGGGCAGTGCCGACGGCGGGCCGCCGACCCGGCCGGAGATCGGGGCGCTCGGTAACATGCCGGTGCTGTGCATCTACGGCGAAGGCGAGACGGATTCAATCTGCCCCTCGTTGCCCGCGGCGGGCGTGGCGCGGGCGCAGGTCGGCAAGGGTCACCACTTCAGCGGTGAGTACCAGACGCTCGCCGAGCGTATCCTCGCCTTTGCGCGCTCACCAAGGCCTGTTACATAACGTGTGGCAGATCGCCGCGGCGGCACTTTCAGTTAACATGCTGTCCGGCGGTGCACAAAAGCCAGCGACCCGCCCGCATTGGACCCATGTCCCTTTACATCGATTCAGCGAGCCAACTGCACCACGACCTGGACAAGAACCTGGTCGTCACGTGCCCGCATTGCCAGGTGGTCGCCCATATCACGGTGAACGCCGTGCCGCGCTTCGAGGATCTGCAGGTCTACCGGCCGAAGCAGGTGGGACTGGTGTACCTGTGCGACGCGTGCCACCTGCCGATCTTCCTGCGCTTCACGGTGCGGATGTATGGCGCGGCGCGTATCGAGCTGTCACCGCAGTTCACGGAAGTCGAACGGGCACGTGAGAAATTCAGCTTCACCTACATCCCCGAAGAGGTCGAAGCGCTGTTCCGCGAAGCCCTCACCTGCTTCTCGCAGGGTGCCTTCAACGCCTTTGCCTCCATGTGCCGGCGCGCGGCACACGCCATGTTTGCCGATCTGGGAGAGACCGGAAAGCTGCGTCTGTTCGATGAGCTGAACGCGGTGCGGGAGCTGGCGCCGATCCAGCCGGAGGTCTTCACCAAGATGAAGAACATCCTGTTCGGCGCGCAACTGGATGCCCACTCGCGGCTGCCGCTGCTGGACGGTTACGAGGCCGGCATCATGCTCGAGGTGGTGAAGGATCTGCTCTACGAGGCCTACGTCCGCAAGGGCAAGCTGCAGCAGGCAATCATGGTGCGGCGTTTCTTTCTGGACGAGACCGGCAGCAACATCACGCCATTCGTGTCGGCGAGCTGATTTCAGGCAGTCCGCAGCGGATCACCCTACGAAGCGGCGCGCGTTGCGAAACAGACGCGTCCAGCCGCTATTCTCACCGGCATCCCGCGGCCGCCAGGAATTCTGCACGTAGCGGTAAGAGCGCTCCGGGTGCGGCATGGTAATGGTCACCCGGCCGTCCGCGTTCGACAGCGCCGCGATGCCAAAGGGCGTACCGCTCGGGTTGGAGGGATAGCGCGCCGCGACGCTGTGATCGTGGTTCACGTAGCGCAGGCCCACGAGTCCTCTGGCGACACATGCGAGAGCGGCGCTGTCCGAGACAAACTCGGCGCGCCCCTCCCCGTGCGCCACCGCGATGGGTAGGAAGGAGCCGGCCATGCCGTCCAGCAGCACCGACGGCGAGCGCAGCACTTCGACGAGCGAGAAGCGCGCTTCGTACTGCTCGCTGCGATTCTTCACGAAGCGTGGCCAGTGACCGGTGCCCGGAATAATGCTCTTCAGGGCCGCGAACATCTGACAGCCGTTGCAGATGCCGAGCGCAAACGTGTCGGAACGTGCAAAGAAGCCTTCAAACTCAGCGCATACCCCGGCGTGATAAAGAATGGACTTGGCCCAGCCCTCGCCGGCGCCCAGCACATCCCCGTAAGAGAAGCCGCCGCACGCCACCAGCCCCCTGAACTCTGCGAGCGAACGGCGCCCGCTCAGCAGATCCGTCATGTGCAGGTCGTGGGGGGCGAAGCCGGCCCGGTCAAATACCGCCGCGGTCTCGGTCTGACTGTTGACGCCCTGCTCGCGCAGTATGGCGACCGCCGGACGCACGCCGCGCAGCACGTAGGGAGCGGCGATGTCCTCCTCTGGATCGAAGCTCAGCGCGACGGCAAGTCCCGGGTCGCGCTCCTCGGTCTGCGCCGCGAACTCCTCGTCAGCGCATCCGGGCTCGTCGCGCAGGCGTCGCATGCGCCACGAGGTCTCGGACCAGGCGTGTTTGAGATCGCGCCATGATTCGTTGAAGTGGGTATCGCCGATGCGCATCTGCACCGACAAATCGCTGCTCGGCGCTCCCAGGTACAGCGCTGCGGCGGCGAGCCCGTGGCGCGCCAGAATTTCCGTGAATGCCGGCTCATCGCCCGCCATGATCTGCACGACCACCCCGGGCTCCTCGGCAAACAGCTGCGCGAGCGCAGGTCCCCGTGAGGCCGGCAGAGCGATGTCCAGTCCGCAGTGCCCCGCGAACGCCATCTCGATGAGGGTTGCGAACAACCCGCCGTCCGAGCGGTCGTGATAGGCGCGCAGCATGTTGGCGCCGCGCAGTTCACCGAGCGCCGCCGCCAGGCGGATGAGCATTTGCGCATCGTCGAGATCGGCCGGCGTATCACCGAGCTCCCCGTACACCTGTGCGAGTGCCGAGCCGCCCAGCCGGTTCTTGCCCTGCGAAAGATCGATCAGCCACAGCGAGGTCGGGC
>PMHN01000337.1 GCA_003156695.1 Gammaproteobacteria bacterium | reverse complement strand
AGCTACTTAAGCTACGAGCGGGGAAGATACGAGCTGCGCGAGCTGCCGCGCTGAAGGCACGGCGCTGCCCGCGCAGCCCGCAGCGCATTTCAGTTCGTCGTCGCCGGTGCCGCCGTTGCGGCCGCACCGCCACCGCCACCATGGCGGAAGTGCCCGTGCATCGAGTGCTGGATGATCTTGAACTTCGCCAGCTGGGTTGCGTTCAGTACCGGCGTCAGCTTGGTGATCGTCTCCTGACTGATCTGCTGGTGCAGCGTGCGCATCTGCTGCCAGTTCGGCTTGGTTCCGGCTGCCGTGGACGCCTTCACATCCTGGAAAGCCTGCTTCATCTGCGCATGCTCTTCCTGGAGGATGGTCTGAACCTGGGCCTTCTGAGCGGCCGTGAGATCCAGGAGGATGGCGAGGTTGTTCATGTGCTGCGCGCCGCGCTGGGTCGCGGTTGCATCAGGGGTCTGGGCAAACACGGCACCAGCCCAGAGGGCAGCCAGCGCCAGGACAAAAGCTTTCATGATGGTCTCCTTGCGGGGTGGTCCTTGCGGGCCCCATTACGCTGCTACCGTAGCGGGGACCGTGGCGCCGACGCCGTGAGCAATCGTGACCGAGTGTACGGCACGACTCAACGCCGTCGCGGCAGTGTCAACAAGGCCTCGAGCCCGNNGGAAAGATTATGCAGCGTCAGCGACCCGCCATGTGCCTGCGCCACGTCGCGGGCAATTGCGAGGCCCAGGCCGGTACCGCCGCTATCGCGGTTGCGCGAGGACTCGACCCGGTAGAAGGGTTCAAACACCCGTTCCAGCTCAGCGGCGGGCACACCCGGGCCCTGGTCGCGCACGCGGATCGTCAGCTGCGGCCCGTCCGCGAGCACGATGTCCGCTCGTGACCCGAACTTGATGGCGTTGGCTACGAGGTTGGTCACGCAGCGCTTGAGCGCCTGCGGCTTGCCGACGAAAGGCTCGCGGGCGCTGCCGGTGACGGTCACCGCCGATCCCATGCCGGTGAACTCCTCGCGCACGGTCGCGAGCAGCGCGTCGAGGTCGACCGGCACAGGGGCTTCCCCGTCGTCGAGGCCGCGAAACAGCGCCAGGGCTTCGTGCACCATGCTCTCCATCTCGTCCAGTTCCCGGCCGATACGTTCCTGCAATGGCGGGTCTACCAGCGTCTCGACCTGCAGGCGCAAGCGCGTGAGCGGCGTCTTCAGGTCGTGGGACATCGCCGCCAGTACCCGCGAGCGGCTGTCGAGATAACGGTGCAGGCGATCCTGCATGGTGTTGAAGGCGCGCGCCGCATGCTGTAACTCGCGCGCGCCGCGCTCCTTGAGTTGCGCCGGGCGCGCGTCGCGGCCGATGCTGTCGGCGGCGCGGGCCAGGTCCGACAGCGGCCGCGTGATGCTGCGCGCCGCGACATACAGCGCGAGCACCAGGATCAGCACCAGCAGCGTCAGGTTCACGAATAGGCTGCGCGGCAGCCAGGCACCTTCCGGCATGCGCGTGACGCGAAACACCGCCGTGTCACCATCCAGGAAGCGCACCGTGACGTCGTAGCGCAGCACGGTGTCCTGGTGGGCGGCGAGCTCGCGCGCTTCGAAGAACGGTACCGGCACGGGTATGGCGGGAGGTGCGGGATCGGCGGTGGCCGCAACATCGACGTCATAACCGCTCCCGAGCGCCGCACGCAGCTGCTCGCGCAGCGTGCGCTCGAAGTCCGAAGGCAGCGGCACGCGCAGGAAGCCACGCGGCTGGTCACGCGCACCGCGCTGCCGGGCACCCGGGTTCGGGTGCACGCGCCCGTGCGGCGCCTCAAGACCGCTGACTGCCGCGGCGCGCTCGGCGGGACTCATGGGCTGCAGCATGAGCGTGGTCTCGCTGATGCGGCGCGTCCATTCGCGCACGCTCCCCTGCAGCACGAAGCCCTCGCGTTCGCGCGCGATGAGCACCAGGCCCACCGCCTGCGATATCAGCACGGCGATCACCGACGCGGCGATCAGTCTGCCGAACAGCGATTGCGGCCACAGCGACAGGCGCATGGGGCGAGCGCGCCGTCAGTCGTTGGTGACAGGGACGCCGATTACGTAGCCCTCACCGTATACGGTCTTGATGATCTGCGGGGCACGGGCGTCATCGCCGAGGATCTGCCGCAGCCGGCTGACGCGCACGTCTATGCTGCGATCGAACGGATCGGCATCGCGCCCGCGCAAGAGCTCGGTGAGTTGCGCACGCGTCAGCACGCGATTGCCGGCGGCCAGCAACACCGCGAGCAGCCGGTACTCCGCGCCGCTTAAGGCTACTTCCTTGCCGGACGCCTCACTCAGCGTGCGCGTCACCGTGTCCAGCCGCCAGCCGCCGAAGGAAAAACCGCGCACGCTGCCGGGACTCGGGTCGCGCGGCGCATGGGCCGTGCGACGCAGGATGGCCTTGATGCGGCCCAGGAGCTCCCGCGGGTTGAAGGGCTTGGCGACGTAGTCATCGGCGCCGAGTTCGAGCCCCACGATGCGGTCCACGTCCTCGCCGCGGGCCGTGAGCATGATGATCGGCATTTGTGACCGCGTGCGCAGCTCGCGGCACAACGACAGACCGTCTTCGCCGGGCAGCATCAGGTCGAGCACCAGGAGATCAACATGCGAGCGCTCCAGGACACGGCGCATCTCCTTGCCGTCGGGCACGGCCGTGGTGCGAAAGTCGTGCTTTTCCAGGTACTGCGCCAGAAGGCCGCGGATCTCACGGTCATCGTCCACGATCAACAGGTGCGGGCGCTCGTTCATCATCGTGCCTTTGGCGTGTTGGTAAGGATACCGGTGCGAGAGACAACTGGTAGATCGTGCCACGATGCGTTGTAACTAACTGTCAGCCTGGCGGCGTCGCGTGTCCGTGCGCTGGCGGCCCGGAATGAAAGCGCAAGCTGTGATCCTGGCCCGTCGCCAGGCGCGCCTCGAGGGCTGCCAGGGTGGCGAGCCTGGCACGCCACTGCCGCGGTGCGGCCGCCCGGGCCAGCTCCAGGTACTGAAGGAAATGCCGCGCCTCGGAGCCTGCCAGGCGCGAGTAAAGCGGCACCAGCGGCCGCGGCAGCAGCGGCGCGAGGAGGCGAAAGCGCTCGGCCGAGCGCGCTTCGATCAGGGCTCCCATCAGCAGCAGATCGAGTTTGCGCGCCGGCTCTGTGGTGTGCAGTGCCGCGCGCAGCTGCTGCGCGTAACGTCCGGGCTGCTGCCGCACAAGACCAACACCGAGTGTGGCCATGAGGGCGATGACCTGCTCGAAGTGCCGCAGCTCCTCGCGCGCCAGGCGCGAGAGCACGAGTGTCAGCTCCCGGTCCTCGGGGTACGCGAACATCAGCGCCAGCGCCGTGGAGGCGGCTTTCTTCTCACAGTTGGCGTGATCGACTATGAGCTCGCGCCAGCGCGCCGCGGCGGCCGCCAGCCATGCTGCCGGCGTCGCCGCCAGCAGGATCTCTTCCTTCTCCCCGACAGTGCTGGCGGCGGCGCCGCGGCGCCGCACTGCGGCTGTCATTGGACCGCTCCGTGCTCGAGCCACCCCGCGAGGGTCTCCTGCAGCGCCGCGGCCGCAGCGGCGGCGCTCTCGTAACGGTCCGCGGGCTCCTTCGCGAGCAGCCGTTCCAGTACCGGTTGCACGACGGCGAAGCGCTCCGGCAAGCGCGGAA
>PMHN01000221.1 GCA_003156695.1 Gammaproteobacteria bacterium | reverse complement strand
GGGTCCGCAAGCGCGCGGATGGTCGCCGCGCGGTCGCCCGACGACACGCCAGTGGTCGTGCCCACGCGCACATCCACCGACACCGTGAAGGCGGTGCGCTGCGACTCGCTGTTCGCCGGCACCATCTGTGGCAGCTCCAGCCGCGCGAGCTGCTCCTCTTGCATCGAAACGCAGATGATGCCGCTCGTGTGGCGGATCATGAATGCGACCGCTTCCGGGGTGGCGTGCTCGGCGGCCATGATGAGATCGCCTTCGTTCTCGCGATCCTCATCATCCATGACCACGACCATGCGTCCGGCGCGCAGCTCATCGAGCAGGTCGGCCACGGAGTTCAGCGGCAGCGCGGCGCCGGTTGCGAGCGCGGTTTTGGGGGGCAGGGTCAGTACTTTGGACATGGCGGGCGGCGGCGATGCTACGGCAGGCCAGTATAACCGAGCCCCGCCGCGGCGCTTTGCACCCTCATGGCGCCGGCACTGCCAGCAGACGCGCCAGGTAGCGCGCGACCTGGTCGACTTCCAGATTCACCCGCGCCCCAGCGCTGAGCCTGCCGAGCGTCGTAACTTCCTGGGTATGCGGAATGATGTTTACGCCGAAGGTCGAATTTTCCACCGTGTTGATGGTGAGACTCACGCCGTCGACGGCGACCGAACCCTTGGGCGCCAGGTAGCGCGCCAGCGCCGGCGGCACGTCAATGCCAAGACGTACCGAGCGCGCGTCGCCGCTCACCGCGCTGACCTGCGCGACCCCGTCAACATGCCCGGACACGAGATGCCCGCCGAGCGCATCCCCGGCCCGCAACGCGGGTTCGAGATTCACAGGATCGCCGACCGCAAGCTCCCCTAAAGTGGTGAGCGCGAGCGTCTCACGCGAAGCATCGGCCGCGAACGTGCGCCCCTGCACTTGAGTCGCGGTGAGGCAACATCCCTGCACGCAGATGCTGTCGCCAACACGCAAGCCTGCCAGACCCAGTCGCGTGCATTCGATGACCAGCCGCAGGTCGCCGCCGCGGGTTTCGCGCGTCAGCACGTGGCCGACATCCAGTACGATTCCGGTAAACACCTGTCCTGACTCCCGTCAGCCACCCGCGGCCGCGCGCGGCCGCAGTCGCAGCCGCACGTCCTCACCGAGCTGCTGCATGTCGATGAGGGTGAAGGCCGGCGCGTCCGCGAGCTCGCGCAGCTGCGGCAACTCGACCAGCGAACGCGCCGCGGGGCCGAGGAGCTTGGGCGCAATGTACAACAGCAGTTCGTCGGCCAGTTCCTCGCGCAACAGCTCGCCCGCGAGCGTCGCTCCGGCCTCCACCAGCACCTCGTTCGCCTCGAGTTCCCCCAGCCGCTCGATCACCGCCGGCAGCATCAGCCGGTCCCCGACCGTCGGCAGCGACTCGACGCGTGCGCCGCGCTCGGTGAGACTGGCGGCGCGCGCATCGTCGGGGGTCGCCGGCCCGGTCAGTATCAACACTTCGCCACCGGTGCTGAACAAGCGCGCCTCGAGCGGAGTGCGCAGGCGCGCATCCAGCACCACCCGCAGCGGCTGGCGCCGGGCGCGCCCCCCGGCCTCGTCCGCCAGCCGCACATCGAGGCGTGGGTCATCGGCGAGCACCGTGCCGATGCCGGTGAGAATCATGGAGCTGCGGGCGCGCCAGTGCTGCACGTCCTGGCGTGCGGCCTCGCCCGTGACCCAGCGGCTCGCGCCGTTGGCGAGCGCGGTGCGGCCATCGAGGCTCATGGCGAGCTTCACGCGTACCAGCGGACGCCCGTGCTGCATGCGCCTGATGAAACCGGCATTGAGCTCGCGCGCCTCCGCGCCAAGCAGCCCCGCCTCCACCGTGATCCCGGCGGCGCCCAGCGCGGCGGCGCCGCGCCCGTTCACGAGCGGGTTCGGATCGGCGGTTGCGTACACGACGCGCGCAACGCGGGCGGCGATCAGCGCCTCGGCGCACGGCGGCGTGCGGCCGTGGTGGCTGCACGGTTCCAGGGTGACATAAACGCTCGCGCCGGCGGCCTGCCCGCCCGCCGCGCGCAGCGCGGCGACTTCCGCATGCGCCTCGCCGGCGCGCTCATGCCAGCCTTCGCCGACGATGCGCCCGCGCTGCGCGAACACGCAGCCGACGCGCGGATTCGGGTCGGTGGTTTCCAGCCCGCGGGCCGCCAGCGTCAGCGCGCGTTGCATGGCGAAGCGATCGAAGTCCGAGAACATGAGCTACTTCTTGCCTCCGTCCGGCTCGCTGCCGCCGGCAGGCGCATCCGCCGGCAACAGCGGCAGCTGATCGCGGTTCACCTCTGAGGCGCGCTGGTGGGCGCGCGCATGAGCCGCGTGTGCGACCCGCGGCGCCGCGCGCAGGCGCTTGATCTCATCGTGAAAGGCCTCGACGCCCTCGAAATGACGGTACACCGAGGCGAAGCGCACGTAGGCGACCTCGTCCAGGTGCCGCAGCTCCTCCATCACCAGCTCGCCGATGGCGCGGGCGGTGATTTCGCGGTCACCCACAACGCGCACCCGGTGCACGATGCGGCTCACCGCCTCATCGATCTGTTCGCGCGGCACCGGGCGCTTCTCCAGCGCCTTTTCCATGCCGGCGCGCAACTTACCCTCGTCGAAGGACTCGCGGGCGCGGTCGCCCTTGACCACCAACGGCATCACCAGCTCCGCAGTCTCGAACGTCGTGAAGCGCTCACCGCACTCCAGGCACTCACGGCGGCGGCGGATCTGGCGCCCCTCGCCCGCGAGGCGCGAGTCGTTCACTTTGGTCTCGACGTGGCCGCAGAAAGGACAGTGCACGCGGCTTGCTTCCTTACGGCTACTTCCCGTACACCGGGAAACGACCGCAGAGCTCGAGCACCTCCGCACGCACGCGATCGATGACGGCCGGTGCGCCTTCCGCGTCCAGAACCTGGGCGATCAGATCCGCAACCAGTTCCACCTCGGTCTCCTTGAAGCCGCGCGTCGTCGCGGCCGGCGTGCCGATGCGCAGACCGCTGGTCACCATGGGCGGGCGCGGATCATTGGGCACGGCGTTCTTATTAACCGTGATGTAGGCCCGGCCGAGAGCCGCGTCCGCGTCCTTGCCGGTGATGTTGCGATCGGCGAGGCTCATGAGAAACAGGTGGTTGTCGGTGCCGCCGGAGACGATCTGGTAGCCACGACCCGCAAGACGCGCCGCCATGGCCCGCGAGTTGGCGAGCACCTGGCGCTGGTAATCGCGGAACTGCGGCTGCAGCGCCTCGAGCAGTGCCACCGCCTTGGCAGCGATCACGTGCATCAGCGGTCCGCCCTGGGTGCCCGGGAAAACCATTGAATTGAGCTTCTTGGTGATCTCGTCGTTGGCGCGCGCCAGGATCAGCCCGCCGCGCGGCCCGCGCAGCGTCTTGTGGGTGGTGGTCGTCACCACGTCGGCGTGCGGCAGCGGGTTGGGGTAGATCCCGGCGGCCACCAGGCCCGCGACGTGCGCCATATCCACCACGAAGTACGCACCCACGCTCCTGGCAATAGTTGCGAAACGCGCCCAGTCGACGACACGTGAGTAGGCGGAAAACCCCGCGATGATCATCTTCGGCCGGTGTTCTTAGGCCAGCCGCTGCACCTGCTCGTAGTCGATCTCGCCGGTGTCGGGCCGGATGCCGTACTGCGTGGCGCGAAAGAACTTGCCGGAAAAATTTACCCGCGCGCCGTGCGTGAGATGGCCGCCATGATCGAGGCTCATGCCGAGAATGGGGTCGCCGGGCTGCAGCAGCGCGAAGTACGCCGCGGCGTTCGCCTGCGAGCCGGAGTGCGGCTNNCCGCCGTAGTAGCGCTTGCCGGGATAGCCTTCCGCGTACTTGTTGGTCAGTACCGAGCCCTGCGCCTCGAGTACGCGCGCACTGGCGTAATTCTCCGAGGCGATGAGCTCCACGTGCTCTTCCTGCCGGCGCCGCTCGCCTGCAAGAGCGCGCGCGAGCTCCGGATCAAAGTCAGCGATGGAATCGGTCATCCGGAACATGCGCTGCGCCTGCCTTCGGGTATGCGAAAGGGGGCGCGAATTGTACCGGAACGACCCGGCGGCCGCCGGACGTGGCGCGGTCAGATGCGGTTTGCCACCCGGGCGGCGGCGCCCAGGCTAGAGGAGATTTTCTACCACCGCGGTCCAGGCCTGGGCGATGTTGACACGGTTGTACCCCCCGCCACCCAGGGCCAGTACCCGTCCGTGGCCGAGGCGATCGGCCAGGGCCCCAAGGTCTCGTGCCGCCCGGCCGTGCGTCTTGCGCGAGAACCGCAGGTGCGTGATCGGATCGCCCTCAATGCTGTCCGCACCGCACTGCAGAATGAAGAACTGCGGCGTGAATTTCTCCAGGTGCGCCAGCACCTGCGGCCACACCTGCGCGAACACCTCGTCGTCGGCGCCGGGCGGCAGCGGCACATTGAGCTTCACGCCCACCGCGGCCCCGCGACCAGTCTCCGCGGCCGAGCCGGTTCCCGGATACAGGTAGCGGCCGTCCTCGTGCAGATCCGCGAACACCACCGCCGGATCGTCTTCGAAGCCGTAGAACACGCCGTCGCCGTGGTGCGCGTCGATATCGACGTAGGCAATGCGCGTCAGTCCCGCGCGCTTCAGCTGCTCGATCGCAACGCCACAGTCGTTGAAGACGCAAAACCCCGCGGCCCGCTCGCGGGCCGCGTGATGCAATCCGGCGATGGGCACGAACGCGCGGCGGCAATCGCCCCGCATGATCGCCTCGGTGGCACTCAGGGTGGCGCCGACGACGGTTGCCGCCGCCTCGTATACGCCCCGGAACGCCGGTGTATCGCCCGCGTCAAGCAGTCCCGCGCCGTTGGCGGAAGCCTCGCGTACGAACTCAAGGTAAGCGCTCGTATGGAAGGAGCGCAGCTCCTCATCCGTGGCCATGCGCGGCTCGAGGATCTGCACACGGCGATTCAATCCCTGCGCGTCGAACTCGCGCACGAAGGCCGCCAGGCGGTCGGGCCCGAACGGGTGGCCGTCACCGAATCCGTAACGAGCCAGCCGCTCGCTGACGATCGCTGCCACGCTGCTCATGGAGCCAAGCCTAACACAGCATCGGCACCGTTCTGCTGCGCACCGGCCATCGCCAAGCGCGCCGGCCTCGACCATAATCGTGATTGCATTTATTTACACTCGACCACGCATGGCCCAATACATCTACACCATGAATCGCGTCTCGAAGGTGGTGCCGCCGAAGCGCGTCATNNCTCGGGCAAGTCGACGCTCCTGAAAATCATGGGGGGCCTCGACACGAGCTTCGACGGCGAAGCACGGCCGCAGAGCGGCATCCGCATCGGCTTTCTGCCGCAGGAACCGCAGCTGGATGCGACCAAGGATGTGCGCACCACGGTCATGGAGGGCGTCGGCGATGCTTTCCGCCAGCTCGAAGAATTCAACCGCATCAGTGACAGGTTCGCGGAAGACATGGATGAGGAACAGCTGAATGCGCTGCTCGCGCGCCAGGCGCAGCTGCAGGACGCAATCGACGCCGCCGGCGGCTGGGAGCTGGAGCGCAAGCTGGAGATCGCCGCCGACGCGCTGCGCCTGCCGCCGTG
>PMHN01000022.1 GCA_003156695.1 Gammaproteobacteria bacterium | reverse complement strand
AGGTTGCTCATGCGATCGCGCGCGACGATGCGCCCTCCATTGATGATGGCGATGTTGCGGCACAGCGTCTCCGCCTCCTCCAGGTAATGCGTGGTGAGGATGATGGTCGTGCCGCGGGCGTTGATCTCCCGCAGAAAGTCCCACATCGAGCGGCGGATTTCGATATCGACTCCGGCCGTGGGTTCATCGAGAATCAACAGGCGCGGCTCGTGCATCAGGGCGCGGGCGATCATCAGGCGCCGCTTCATGCCACCCGACAGGCCGCGCGAAATCCCGCCGCGTTTATCCCACAGCTGCAGCTGCTTCAGGTACTTCTCCGCGCGCGTGCGCGCCACGCTGCGCGCAATGCCGTAAAAGCCCGCCTGGTTCACGGCGATCGTGAACGGCGATTCGAACATGTTGAAGTTCAGTTCCTGCGGCACGACGCCGATGCNNAGCGTGGTCTTGCCGGCGCCGTTGGGGCCGAGCAACGCGAAGAAGTCCCCCTGCTCGACATCGAGGTCCACGCCCTGCAGGGCCTGGACGCCGTTCTTGTAGGTCTTGGTCAGCCCTCGTACGGATAGTGCATTCATGATGGGGAAGGATCGGGGGTCACGCCCGGGAGCGCAAGTGAGCGCGAACGCGTGCGCCACGCGTCACGTGCGGGAACGGATCAGACCGCGTCGCGCAGCAAGCCCCCAGGCGTCGCCTCGGCATGCGCGTCCCCGGCGCCACCGCCCTCGTCGGCTTCGCTGTGGTACCACCATGCGTTGCGGCCGCGCCTCTTGGCCGAATACAGCGCAATGTCGGCAAGCAGCACGGCATCCTCGTGCGCGTACTTGCCGCCGCTTGCCACGCTGGTGATGCCCACGCTCACGGTGAGGTACGAGCGTGTGCCCGCGCCCTCGTGCGCGATGCCGAGCTCCGTCACGGCGCGCAGCACCTTGGCGGCGGCTTGCGTGGCCTCGGCGCGATCGCTGCCGACCAGGATGATCTCTTCGCCGCCATAGCGGGCCACGACATCCAGAGGCCGGCGCCGCGCCGCACCGGCAATCGCCGCGGTGACTTCCTTCAGACAGCGGTCGCCCGCGGGATGCCCGTAGTGATCGTTGTAGGCCTTGAAGTGATCGATATCGATCAGCATCACCGACACCGGCAGGCCACTCACCCGCGCGTGTTGCCACAAACTGCGCGCCTGCTCTTCAAGCGCCGCGCGATTCAGCAGGCCCGTGAGACCGTCGTGAGCGGCGACCTCCGCGAGGCGCCGGCGCTCGAGGAACGCCACGCGATTCGCGTACTCGAGCGCGTAGCAGCCCGCGCCACCGATAAGATTGGCGCAAAACAGCACGAACAGCGAATAGGCGGCCACCGTCGGGGCGATCTTCCCCAGCAGCGCCGCGCAGGCATAGGCAGCGATGAGCAGCAGGTTGGTGCGCAGCGCCGCCTTGAAAGACAGTCCCAGCATGAAATAGAAAAAGAAGGCCGCGAGCAGCAGGCGCGCCGCCACCAAGGGCAGCTGCGCCGGCGTGGCATCCACCGCCAGAAACACCGAGCCAACCCCGAACAGGGGAGCGGCGAGCTGGATCGCGGGCTGGTACCAGCGCGGGTACAGATGCGTGCCGGTGAGGCACAGCATGATCAGTACCAGCGGCAGCTGCAACCCGAAGCGCCACACGTCCGGCTGCGCCAGCCGCGGGCCAACCAGCAACCAGTGATCGATGACCGCAAAGCCGAGCACTGTCGAGAGCGCAACCAGGATGCTGATGCGGATCCAGGGACGCGCCGCGGCGCGATAACTCATCAGGAAGTGCCGCTCGAGTTCCCCATCGGGAAACCGCAGCTTCAGCCGCGCGCGGGCCGGGCGATCGCCTGTCGGCACGTTGTTTCCAGTCCGGGGCCGTGCGGATTGCCGACCCTTCTAAAAATAAAGACCCTTCTGGAAGCGCAGTTTACCCCTGGCTGCTGGGATCGCGCTGTCGTTGCCGCTTGCTGCGCGCCGGCTTCACGCGGGTAGCCCAAACCTCGTACGGATCCCAACCTGACTTCACCGGCTCAGGCTCGCGCACGGCGCCGGCGGCAATGCCACCGCTGAACTCCTCGTTGGCAGCCGCGGTCAGGCGGCGGTCGGCGGGGAGTCCCTGCGCTCCTATTTTTTTCATCTGCTGCGCTCCTGCTTTTCGTGAAGGGCGGGTCCGTCTTCCGTGGCCGGTCGCTCCTTCCGTAGCGCGACGCGGGCAGCAAAGTCTAGTTCCTCACACTGTCAAAAGCTAATGTCAAAGTGTCTGATTATGTTAAGGATTAACGGCAGCTGAACGGGTTGCTCTCACGCGACAGGTGTCACGCGAAATAGCGCCGCAGATACTCCTCGAAAGTCCCGCGGTCACTCGCCTCGATGGAGCGCTGCGCGAGGAGCGACTCCTGCGCCTCATTCGCAAATTCCTTCAGCCGCTCCTCGTTGGGCGGGTACAGCTCGAGGAAATAAGCCTTCTGCTCCCGGGACATGCGCAGCGCCAGCTCGAAGAATGACTCCCCGCCCTTGAGTTCCTCCAGCAGTCGCGCGGAGGGCGTGAGCGCGGGTTGCGCGATCTTCGCCGCCTGCGTGGCGAGAGCCTGGGTGTAGGGTCGGGCGGGGTCTCCGCGGTCGAGGATCTCGCAGATCCCGGTCATCGAGTCGAGTAGTTCCCGTGCCCAGCTCTGCATGGGCACGTCGCGCCCGTCGCGCCACAGGGTCAACCCGGGTTCGCGACCGCGCCGGGCGACCGTCACGTGATTGGCATCGAGGCGGCCCTGCTCGCTGTCGCCGATCGGCGGACTTTCCTTCAGCAGGCACAGCGCGAGGAACGCCTCGAGGAAGCGCAGCTTGTTCTGGTTGACGCCGACCGGGTCGAAGGCACTCACATCGAGCGCGCGCACCTCCACATACTCGACCCCCGCGCGCAGCAGCGCCTTGGTGGGGCGCTCCCCGGAAGCTGCCACCCGCTTCGGGCGAATGAAGCTGTAGTACTCGTTCTCGATCTGCAGGATGTTGGCGTTCAGCTGGCGCCACGCGCCGTTCACCTCGACGCCCAGTGCCTCGTACGCCGGGTGCGGCGTGCTGATGGCGCGCGACAGGTCGCGAATGTATTCCTCGAGACTGTTCACCGACACGGCGAGCCCCGCCTGGTTGCGGTTGCGGTAGCCAACATCGCTCATGCGCAGACTGGTGGCGTACGGTTCATACGCCGTGCCGCGCGTGAGTTCCGGCAGCACCACATCCCGTCCGCGCAGGAACGACTGGCACACTACCGGCGACACGCCGAACAGATACAGCACCACCCAGCCGTAGCGCCGGTAGTTGCGCAGCAGGTCGAAGTAACACGCGGACATGAAGGCGGCGTCGTGTCGGTGGGAAGCGCGCACCGCCGCGTATGCCTCCCAGAACGGCAACGGAAACGAGTAGTTGAAATGCACGCCGGAAATCGCCTGCATCATGCGGCCATACCGCAGCCCCAGGCCATTGCGGTAAACGGTCTTCATGCGCCCGACGTGCGAACTGCCGAATTGCGCCAGCGGGATGTCTTCGTCCCGCCGGATGGCGCACGGCATACTGGTCGCCCACAAGAGTTCCTCGCCCAGGTGCCGATACACGAACTGGTGCAGGTCGAGCAGATACTGCAGTAGTTCCCAGCTATGCGTGAACGCCGGCGTGACCAGCTCGATCAGCGCCTCGGAATAGTCCGTGGTGATGTGCTCGTTGGTAAGCGCGGATCCCAGTGCCGCCGGGTGCGGGCTGCCCGCAAGCCCACCCGTTGGCAACACCCGCAGCGACTCTTTCTCCACGCCCTTGCGACCGCCCTGCAGCAACTGCGGCGCGCCGCCGTTGACGAGGGCGGCAAGGCGGCGCTCGAAGGCGCGGTCGATCGCAGGATGGCTCATGGACGCGCTTACCGGTGCGGTGCGCGCTACCAGCGCCTGCGACCCGAAAGCACCTCGCCCAGCATGGTCAGATCGCCGCGCAGGCTGTAGAGGGGGTGGGCGAAAGTGGCCGGTGAGTTGTGCTCGAACAGGAAGTGGCCGGCCCAGGCAAGTCCGTAGCCGGCAAGCGGCACGGCCAGCCACACCACCCAGCGTCCGCTGAGCAGCGCCGCGGCCGCGCACACGATCGCCAGTAGCGTTCCCGTGACGTGCAGACGCCGCGAGACGGGATTGCGGTGCTGCTCGAGGTAGTAAGGATAAAACTCGCGAAAGCTCGCGAAGCCCGCCGGGGCCGTGGTTGGTTGTCGTGATGCAGGCATGGTCGGCAGCCGCCGCTTAGGCTTCAGCGCTCCACGATCGCCGTCACGCCGAGGCCACCGGCGGCGCATACCGAAATGAGGCCGCGCCTGGCGTTGGCATTGCCGGCGAGGAGCTTGGCGAGCGTGCCCACGATGCGCGTGCCCGTGGCCGCAAACGGATGCCCGATGGCGACGCTGCCGCCTTTGACGTTGAGTTTGCTGCGATCAATGCTGCCCAGCGCGTCCGGCAGCCCGAGCGTGCCGCGGCAGTACTCGGGCGACTCCCAAGCCTTGAGGGTGCACAGCACCTGCGCCGCGAACGCTTCGTGGATTTCGTAGTAGTCGAAGTCCTGCAGCGTCAGCCCCGCATCCTTGAGCATCGCCGCGACGGCGTACGCGGGCGCCATCAAGAGGCCCTCCTTGCCGCTGGCGAAGTCGACCGCCCAGGCCTTGCCGTAGCGCAGGTAAGCAAGCACCGGCAGGTTGCGCGCCGCAGCCCACTCCGGCGTCGCCATGAGCACCGCGCTCGCGCCATCGGTGAGCGGGGTGCTGTTGCCGGCGGTCAGCGTGCCGTCGGCGGCGAAGCTGGGCTTGAGCTTCGCGAGCTTCTCCACGCTGGTATCAGGGCGGATGTTGTTGTCCGTCTTCAGCCCCTGGTATTCGATCACCAGGTCCTCGTAGAAGCCCTCGCGCCAGGCGGCCGCAGCCTTCAGGTGGCTCTCGCAGGCAAGCTGGTCCTGCTCGGCGCGCGGGATCTGCCAGCGCTTGGCCATGAGCTCCGTGCTCTGCCCCATCGAAAGTCCCGTGCGCGGCTCGACCACGGCAGGCAGCACCGGCCTGAAGTGCTTCGGCCGCAAGCCGAGCCAGGGTGTCAGGCGTTGCAGGGCGCTCTTGCCACGGTAGCTTCTCAGCATGAGCTGCTGATAGGAACGCGGATAGACGACCGGCGGATCGCTCACGGTGTCGGTGCCGCCGGCCATGCCGGCCTCGATCTGCCCGAGCGCGATCTTGTTGCCGATGGTGATGGCGGCCTCAAGACTCGTGCCGCAGGCGCGTTGCATGTCGAGTCCCGGCGTGTGTGGGTCCAGGCCGCTCGACAGGACGCTCTCGCGCACCAGGTTGTAATCCTTTGAGTGCTTGATGACGGCGCCGCCGACCACGTCCCCGAGACGCACGCCCTGCAGCTTGAAGCGCTCGACCACGACCGACTCGCGGGCGCCCATCAAGGAGCTCTCCGCCCCGCACCTCGCGCCTGGCACCACCATCACCATCGACGC
>PMHN01000209.1 GCA_003156695.1 Gammaproteobacteria bacterium | reverse complement strand
ATCGCCAGCATGCTCATTGCCATCCCGACGGGCGTGAAGGTCTACAACTGGCTCTTCACCATGTATGGGGGCCGGGTGCGCTTCAGCTCCCCCATGCTGTGGGCGGTCGGCTTCATGGTGACGTTCGTCATCGGCGGCATGACCGGGGTGCTCTTGGCCGTGCCGCCGGCCGATTTCGTACTGCACAACAGCCTGTTTCTGGTGGCGCACTTTCACAACGTGATCATCGGTGGGGTGCTGTTTGGCGCTTTCGCCGGTTACACCTACTGGTTCCCCAAGGCTTTCGGCTTCACCCTGGATGAGCGGCTCGGCAAGGCGGCTTTCTGGTGCTGGTTCGTCGGCTTCTACGTGGCCTTTGTCCCGCTTTACATCGTGGGACTGGAGGGCATGACCCGACGCATGCAGCACTACGACCGGCCGGAGTGGCATCCGTGGATACTGGTCGCAGGCGTCGGCGCGCTGATCATTCTGTGTGGTATCGCGCTTCAGATCGCGCAGCTCGCGGTCTCGATCAAGACTCGCGAGCGCCGTCGCGACCCGACCGGGGATCCCTGGGACGGCCGCAACCTCGAATGGGCCACGGCATCCCCGCCGCCGGTGTTCAACTTCGCGGTGCTCCCCAATGTCACCAGCGAGGAGTCTTACTGGGACATGAAGCAGCGCGCGCGTGAGGAGCCGCAGGCAGTCACGCCCGAACCCCAATACCAACACATCGAGATGCCGCGCAACAGTGGGGTCGGCTTCGTGACCGCCTTGTTCGCGGTCATCACCGGCTTTTGCCTCATCTGGCATATCTGGTGGCTCGTCGTGCTGGGGCTCATCTGCGCGTACATCACCTTTGTCGTCTTTGCCTGGCGCGATGTGAGTGAGTTCGAGATCCCCGCCGGGGAAGTGGCGCGTATCGACCGCGCCAATCGCGACGCACGGGCCGCACACCTGCACGAGCTCGCCCGATGAGCGCGGCCGCAACCGAGGTGCTGTCGCAGGCGACCGGTCATGGCGCAGGCGGTCCCGCGCCCAAACGCATCATCGTCGGCTATGGGTTTTGGATCTTCCTCCTCTCCGATGTGATCATGTTTTCGACGTTCTTCGCCGCCTACGCGGTGCTCTTCAAGAACACCGCCGGGGGACCATCCGCCCAGCAGCTGTTCGACTTACGCAATACGGCCGCGGAGACAGCGTGCCTCTTGTGCTCGACGTTTACCTGTGCGATGGCGAGTCTGGCTGTGGGTGAGCGCAGCCAGAAGTGGACCCAGCTCGCGCTCCTTGCCACCGGACTCCTCGGCCTCGCCTTTATCACTCTTGAGGTGCGCGAATTTGCCGGTCTTGTGGCGCGCGGGGCGGGCCCAACCCGCAGCGCCTTCCTGTCCTCGTTCTTTACCCTGGTCGGGTGCCATGGCGTGCACGTGACCGCCGGTTTGCTGTGGCTGGGCACCATGATGGCGCAGTTCTATGCGAAGGGGTTTCGCGTGGACATCCGCCACCGGTTTCTCTGCTTCAGCCTCTTCTGGCACGCCCTGGATATCATCTGGGTCGCGATTTTCAGCCTGGTTTACCTGGTCGGAACACTCCCGAGGCAACTGCTGCCATGACTACCGAACACGAATTCGAAGCGGGCTCCTACGTCGGCGAGGATCGCCCGGTCGGCGGGGAGTCCCCCGACGGGGAGCGAACGCTCGGCCGGGAACTGCGCGGTTACGCGCTCGGGCTCGCGCTCGCGCTCGCCCTCACCGCCTGCTCATTCTGGGTGCGAGGCACTGACCTCATCTACGGACCGGGGCTCGCGGTGGCACTGCTGGTGCTCGCCGTCGCCCAAATGGGCATCCATCTGGTCTACTTCCTGCACATCACGACCGCGCCCGACAACGCCAACAACGTCCTCGCCCTGGCCTTCGGGGCCCTTATCGTGTTCCTGATCGTGTTCGGCTCTTTGTGGGTCATGGAANNTGCACATCACGACCTCGCCCGACAACGCGAACAATGTGCTCGCGCTCGCCTTCGGGGTCCTCATTGTGTTCCTGATCGTCTTCGGTTCCTTGTGGGTCATGGAGCATCTGAACCACAACATGGTGCCGATGGATCAGTTGATGCGGATGCAGCGCTGACTTAACCGGCGCCCGCGCGGGTCGTCGACGGGGGTAGGACTAAGCCCGTGGGGTAGCGTGCGCGGTCGTGTCGCCGCGTCCGAACGCGAACCTCAGTAGCCACTGTCGAGAATCTTGCTTGTCTTCTGGAGCGAACTGCCATTTTCTGGCGGCTTCTCTTGCGAGTGNNGTCTCACGTGCGCTGCGCGGCACGATGGGAATCTCTTCATGAACTACGCCCGGCGAGGCGTCCGCCGGCGGTGGTGCGGGTTGATCCGACGGCCGAGAGACGAGGCCCGGTGACGCCGACTTGGACTCCCTGGACTTCGCCCTGGCCGAAGGAGCGGAGACCTCGACAGGCGCCGACGGGCGCATCTGCGTAGCCTGCGCAGCGGCCGCCGGCGCGCTGACACCTTGATGCGAAGAAGCCTTAACAGGAGCTGCAGCCGAAGGCCGCGAGTTGGGATGGCCCTGAAACAGGCGCACGCCAGCCCACACTGCCAATAGTATGAGGACCATCGCGATGATCGGCGCGAGCGCGCGTTGCTTCGGCGGTCCTTGTGGAGGGGCAGCCGGGGACGGCGCTTCGCGAACGACAGGCTGAGGAAGCGAAACCACGGTCGGCTGTGGCGCGGGTTTGAACTGGGCTTCCAGCTCTCTCGCCGTCGGACGGCTGGCGGGGTTGTGACTCAGGCATCGTTGTACGGTGCCNNTACGGCGCCCACGAATGCTGGAGGAAGCGTCGTGGGCAGGCCGGCGGTTAGGGATCCGTCATCAGGCCGCGCAGGAACGCTCTGCGTGAGGGCCTCAACCATGGTTATACCGAGAGCCCAGATATCGCCGGCCGGGGAGAGTCTGCCGCCTTCTGCTTCCGGAGGATCGTACAAAGAAGCCTCACCGATGCTTGCCCTGGGTTCGCCGGCGGGACGGACGGTATCGGTCGCGAGTTTCAGTTGATCGTCGACTACCAGAACGTTTGCCGGCTTCAGCTCACCCTGCACCAGGTTCTTGCCGTGAAGGAAAGCCAACGCGTCCAGCGCGGGAAGGAGCATCTCCTGCACTTCGTCGGCCGTAAGGGCCCGGTTGAGAAGTACCTCAGAGAGAGTTTGCTCGGCATATTCCATTACGACGAAGAGACATTGGCGGCCTCCGAGCTGGCACAGACCTGCATCGAGAAGCCGAATCAGGTGAGGATGGGTTAGGTCGGCAGCCCTCCTCCAGTGCGAGAGCTGCGCCAGTGTGACCCCTTCAGCCGGGACGATTTTGATCGCGGCAGTGGGCAGGTCCTGCGCCTTACATTCCGTGAGGAATACCGCGCTGTGGTCTGAGCCACTCAGCAGGCGGCGCAACGGATAGACGCCGTTAATGACCTCGTTCTGCCACTTGGGCCAGAACTCGGTCATCGTGTCTTCGCTGACCTCAACATTCACGACTGGCGACGTGCTCCCTGGATGTCTGACGATACCACCGCGAGGCAGGCCACTCGAGAACCAGAATGGAGATCTGGGGCACACTTTGGTGCCCAAGGGAGGTTTCGGCGGTGGCGGTCGACGCACGCCGCGAGGATGCGGTACATAGCCACCTCATTGCCGATCGGCCTGATGGCAGCGGTGTCCGCGCGCTGCGACAGATGATTGAGCCGCCGGCGTCAACGGTCAAGCCAACCGCCGCGAAAACCTGCGCGTCGAAGGCCCTTCACGATGTAGGAACATCGCTGGATCGTCTTCCAGATAAGCTCGGTGTGAAAATTTTCAATCATTATCAGCATCGGACCCTCATTCAATCCGAAGATCCACGGCGACGCCCAGGCGTGCAGATTGCTTGTGTCAGGATAGGTTGGATTGTAACTGGCAACCAACCCATACGAGCTACCGCCTAACAATTTGAGACGTTCGATGGCGTGACGGATCGTCTTGGTCACGATCTCGGGCGCGAACGGCAGAGATGTCGCTACCGCCCAGGGTGAAACGGTGCCGTCATCAGGGCCAAATGGAGCCCCGCGCGCCTCATAGCCGAAAAATGTCCTTTGGACTCCGTTCAGCTCAAGGACGGCAGGTCCCGGTCCGTCGCTCGCGGTCAGCCCCCACACGTATTCANNTCGATCCCCACTTTCCTGTTGAAGTCGTCCTGTATGCCGAGAAAATCCACCCACAGATGCGACATCTGATGAATGAATAGTGGTCCGGCGTACAGGTATTCAATGTCGTAGACCTTCTTCCATTCAAAAGTCGAGATCCAGTCTTTGTAGCCTTGCGGATCGATGGGAAACGTCGGCGATCCCAGGGCCAGCGCGTAGAGGATCAGCGCTTCGCTGTAGCCCGTGTCCCACCGGTACGGAAGAAACTTAGCCTCGGGCGTCCAACCGTGAGAGATCGTCGTCCCGCCATCGAGGGCCCATTGCCAATCAACGCGGCGGTAAAGAATTTCAGCGAGTTTCCGTATCTCGCTTTCCCTGGGATCGTTCGCGGTGAAATAGCTTGCCGCCGTAAGAACACCCGCGATCAATATGGCAGTATCAACGGTGGATAATTCACATTGGATGGCCCGGCGGCCAGTCTGCATGTCCAGGAAGTGGTAGTAGAACCCTTTGTATCCCGTGGCATCCGGCTCCGGACCCTGATGGCTGGAATGCAGGAAGCGCAAAAGCGTCAGTGTGCGGTCGACTGCATCCGCTCGTGAAAGCATGCCTCGTTCTGCTGCCACGATATAGACGCCGAGCCCCATTCCAACAGCGGCGATGCTCGAAGGCGAACCAGGCTGCGTTCGGTCCGCGATCAGGCCATTTAGAGGATTGGACTCATTGCGACAGTAACCGACGATACCGCGCCGCAGATGGTCGAGCATTTCCCAATCCGTCCCCTGAGAAGGGGTCTTGGTTGATTCATCAGCCAATGCAAGTTTGTTCGAGAACGCAAGCCCTGCTGAGGCAGCAGTTGCTGATCTGAGAAACTCACGACGCTTCACAGTCCATCCCGTTTGCTCATCGTTTTCCCTTGTCCGCTTTTTTTGGGCGGCCACTCACAGCCGCCCTGACGCAGATGATGCCGGCCCGGACCTCAGAGCGGCAACTTCAATCGCCGCTGGGCCCGGACCTACTGCAGAGGTCGAAGTGAGCCCGCATCCTGGCGATGTTGCTTGAGCAGCCAGTCGTAGAGCTCCGGGTTCCCGTAGACCGTGCTCCAGTACGGGTCGTCATGGTCGCCCTCGGGGTCAACGGTAAATCGCGCTTGTCCCCCACAGGCATTGATTGCCTTGATCGTCGCCTCGTCGCGTTCGATCGCAACCGCATGATCCTTCGCGCCATGAAATGCCCATATGGGCAGATCCTTCAGCCGGCAGGCATCTTCCGGGACCCCATACCCTGACACCGGCACGACCGCGGCAAAGCGAGCGGGATTCTCGCTCGCCCATCGGTAGCTCATGGTTCC
>PMHN01000204.1 GCA_003156695.1 Gammaproteobacteria bacterium | reverse complement strand
AGCAGAACGCGCCGCTCGCGCGGGCGGTGATCGGCGGCCTGCTGTTTGCGACCTTCGCTACGCTGGTGTTTGTACCCACCATGTACCGGTTACTGCGCCGCGCGCCGGCGGCCGCTGCGGCCCACAGCCGATGAGACTCAACACATGAATTCAACGGACACGCCGCATGACACGCGCGACACGGACTATGGAACGGACGTGGCGGCGACCGAGTCGCACTCCGCCTCCGTGCGGTTCGATCCTGACACCGGCCGGCGGCTGAAAAAGGCGGCCCTGATCGGCGCCATCGTGCTCGGCGTGNNGATGTGGTCAGCGCCCAGCCGGTCGGGGCGACGGCGCGACTGACGTTGCCCGGGCAGACGGCCGCCTGGCATGCCAGCACCATCTACGCACGCGTCAACGGCTACGTCGGCAAGTGGTTCGTCGACATCGGTGATCACGTGCACAGCGGCCAGCTGTTGGCGCGCATCGAAACGCCGGATCTGGACGCGCAGCTTGCCGCCGCCCGCGCGCAGCTGCAGGCGGGCGAGGCCCAGGTCCAGGTGCGCCGGGCGGAGGCGAGTTTAAGCAAGACCACCTACGAGCGCTGGCGCGACTCGCCGCAGGGCGTGGTGTCGGACCAGGAGCGCGAGGAGAAGCGCGCGGACTACGACAGCGCCAACGCACGCCTGCAGTCGGCGCAGGCCGACGTCGCTCTGGACCAGGCGCGCGTCAACCAGTACGCGGCATTGGCGCAGTTCAAGGACGTCACGGCGCCCTATGACGGGGCGATCACCAACCGGGATATCGATATTGGCAACCTCGTGACCGCCGGCAGCACCTCNNCACGACGCCGCTGTACGTGATGACCCAGAACGACCCGATCCGCATTTTTGTCGACGTGCCGCAAAGTGCCGCCGCTGACCTGATGCAGGGCAACACCGCCGTGCAGGTCCAGACCCAGGGCGGCACGGGCCGCGAGTACACGAGCAAGGTGACGCGCACCTCGCAGGCGCTGAATCCGCAGGCGCGCACCCTGCGCGTCGAGGTCGATATCCCGAACGCCGACGCGCAGTTCGTTCCGGGAATGTACGTGCAGGTCGCTTTCGGCCTGCCGGCGAAGGGGCTGGTGCAGGTGCCGGCGGCGGCGTTGCTGTTCCGCGCCCGTGGTCCGCAGGTGGCGCTGGTCGAGCCTTCCGGGCACATCACATTTCGCGATGTCACCATCGGTCGCGACGACGGCAGCGTGGTCGAACTGGGTTCCGGCGTTGCGCCCGGCGACCTGCTGGCGCTCAACGTCAGCAGCCAGATCGGCAACGGCGATGCGGTGCAGGTGCATCGGCTCGATTCCGGCGCGGTGCCGACGGTGCCGCCGTCGACGGTGCCGCCGCCGACGGTGCGGCGCTAAAGGAGCCGCGCGTGAACCGCCAGCGGATTGTTGCCCTCGCGCTCGGCGCCGCCATTACTCTCGCGGGCTGCGCCGCTGGACCGAACTACCACACGCCGCAGATTGCGACCCCCGCGCACTACGCGGCGGCCGCATCGGCAAGTGGTACCGCTACGCCCGCGCCCGCACCGGCGGCGCCGGTCGACCAGGCGCTGTGGTGGCATGCACTGCACGACCCGGAACTCGATTCGCTCATCGAGCGGGCGATCTCCGGCAACCCGGATCTCGCGATCGCGCTGGACCGCCTGCAGGCCGCACGCACGTTCGAGGCCGCGATCGTTGGCACCGTGCTGCCGGTGGCGGGCGCCTCCGCGGGTGCGGGCCGCGGTACCGGCAGCGATCTGACGCGTGGGCGTGCCGACGAGGCCCTGGTGTCCGCCGACAATGGCGCGGGCCTTACGCACATCAACGAAATCGGCGGCTTCGACGCGTTCTGGGAGCTGGATATCTTCGGCAAGTACCGGCGCGAGATTGAAGCGGCCCGCTCCGACACCCAGGCGAGTCTCGCGGCGCGCAACGCGGTGCTGATTGCGGTCGTGGCCGACGTGGCGCGCGCCTACGTGGACATGCGGGGGCTGCAGATGCGCGCGGCCGTGCTCACTGCCGCGACGGGCACGCTGCGCGAGTCGCTGCGCATCGTTCGCATCCGTTATGAACGGGGCATTACCAACGAGCTGGACGTGACGCTTGCGAGCCGCGAACTCGCGACGCTCGAGGCCCAGAGCGCGCCTGTAGACGCGCAGGTACGCGCCGCGCAGTACACGATCGCCACGCTGGTGGGACGCTACCCGGAGGACCTGGTAGAGGAACTTCGCGCGAAGCAGATGGTTCCGCAGGTGCCCGGGGCGGTCGAGGCGGGCTTGCCGCTGGATCTGCTGCGGCGCCGACCGGACATCCGGCAGGCGGAGCGCGAGCTTGCCGGGGCCAACGCCCGCATCGGCATCGCCACCGCGGATCTGTTCCCGTCGCTGGCGATCAGCGCCGGCATCGGCGAACAGCGTCAGGCGTTCGGCACGACTCCGACCGTGAGCCAACACATCTGGTCGGTGGGGCCGTCGCTGCTTTGGCCGCTGCTGGATTTCGGCGCGCTGGATGCGCAGGTGGAAATTGCTGACCTGCAGACCCGGGCGCTGCTGGTGAGCTACAAGCAGACCATCCAGGGCGCGGTGCGTGAGGTTGACACCAGCCTGGATGGCTTCCAGGCGCAACAGGTGAGCCTCAGCAAGCTTGGGACGGCGCTGGTCGCGAGCCAGCGGGCGGTCACGCTCGCCAACGAGCGCTACCAGCGCGGGCTCACCGACTTCCTCAACGTGGTCGACGCGGAGCGTCAGGAATACGAGATTGAGGAGCAATACGCCGACGCCCAGGTCGCAGTCGCCGAGCAGTTCATCGCGCTCTACCGCAGCCTCGGCGGGGGTTGGGAAAACTACCAGGCGCTGCCGCCGATCCACCGGCCGGAGCCGGCGATCATCGCGGCCTTCCAGCGCGTGCTGAGTCGCGACGACTCCGCGCGCGTGCCCGCGCCCTAGAACTTGAAGCGCAGGCCGATTGCGTACAGCAGGTCCCCAGGCAACCACTTTGTGACCGCTCCGCGACTGACCGCATAACCTCGGGGCGCTGACACTGCCTGCGGCGCCGATACGGCCCCGTCAGGGAGTTTGGGCTAAATGACCGGGACGACTCCGCAGGGTGCGATCCCCCAGCGTCGCCGGCGCGCGTGGCTCGCGCTGATGCTCGTCGCAATTGCGGCCGCCGCGCCAGCCGCGGCCCAGCAGAAGACCGGACCGGGCGTTGACTCCGAGGACAGCCTGACGTGGAGTGGCATTACGCTCTACGGCGTTGTCGACATAGGTCTCCAATACGACACGCACAGTGCGCCATTTACCCCTTACCGACCAGCCGCCAGTGGCAACATCGTGCGGCAGAACAGCTACGAGTCGGTCACCGGGCTGACACCGAGCAACATGGGCCAGTCGCGAGTCGGACTGCAAGGTGTCGAGCCGCTCGACGCCGATTGGGCGGCGGTCTTCCAGGTCGAGACGTTCTTCAACCCGCAGTCCGGACAGATTGCCGACTCGCTCAAGTCCTTGGCGGCGAACAACGGCAAGTCACTCACCCAGCAGAGCGTCGGCGTCGATGGCAGCTCCGCCGGGCAGATATTCCAGACCGCCTATGCGGGGTTCAGGTCCGAACACTTCGGCGAGCTGACTTTCGGCCGCCAGATCACCTTGCTCTCGGAAGGTGGAGTCAAATACGACCCGAACTACATGTCGACGGCTTTTGGCTTGCTCGGCGCCTCCAACACCTACGTCGGCGGCGGCAGTAGCGAGGACAACCGGCTCGACTCGGCGGCCAGGTATGTGCTGCCCCTCGGGGATCTGTTGCACGTCGGCGCTCTGTACAAGTTCAACGGGTCCGATGCGGCAGGGCGTACCGCCGTACAGGCGGATGTCGGTGGCAGTTTCGCCGGTGCGGATGTCGATGCCTACTACTCGAAGGTAAGAAGCTCGATAACGGCGAGTGCTTTGAGCGTCGCGCAGTTGGGAACACTGTCGCCTGAATACACGCCGTCGAACTCCCTGGCCGCTACGGTAGCCGACAACACCGCCTACGCGCTCATGGCACGTTACCAGCTCAGCTCCTTCAAACTCTTTGGCGGTTACGAGTACATCAAGTACGTCAATCCCGCCACGCCCGTCAGTGCCGGGTTCGCCGACATCGGCGATTACGTGCTGGCGTACGTCAACAATACTGCCTACAACAATCCAAAGATTCTTCAGGTCTATTGGACCGGCGTTCGATACACCGTCATTCCGCAGCTGGAGCTGACCGCGGCCTACTACGGCGTGCATCAGGGCGGCTACGGCGCAGGCAGCCAGGCCGGCTGCTCGACGAACGCGCACAGCGCCTGCAGCGGCAGTCTGCAGGCCTTTTCATTCGACGCCGACTACCGCTTCGATGCGCACTTCGATGTCTATGCGGGCGCGATGTACAGCGGCGTGCACGATGGGCTCGCCTCCGGCTACATCAACACCACCAACATCAACCCCACCATCGGCGTGCGCTACAAGTTCTGAGGCTGCTTACGGCGCGCTGGCACTGCGCAGCAGTTCGTTGACGGAGGTTTTGGCGCGCGTCTGGGCGTCGACGCGCTTGACGATGACGGCGCAGTACAGGCTGTAACGGCCGTCGGCCGCGGGCAGGGTGCCGGATACCACCACCGAGCCCGCCGGCACGCGGCCCTGCAGGATCGTGCCCGTGGTGCGATCGTAGATGCGCGTGCTCTGGCCGATGAACACGCCCATGGAGATCACCGAGCCGGCCTCGACGATCACCCCTTCCACGATCTCGGAGCGTGCGCCGATGAAGCAGTCGTCCTCGATGATGGTGGGGCTCGCCTGCAGCGGTTCGAGCACGCCGCCGATTCCAACGCCGCCCGACAGGTGCACGTTACGACCGATCTGCGCGCACGAGCCCACCGTCGCCCAGGTATCGACCATGGTGCCGGCGCCCACGTAAGCGCCGATGTTCACGTAGCTCGGCATGAGCACCACGTCGGGGGCGATGTAGGCGCCGCGGCGCACGAGCGCATGGGGCACGATGCGCGCGCCGCCCGCGCGCAGCGCGCTTTCCGTGGCGCCGGCGTACTTCAGCGGCACCTTGTCGAAGAAGCGGGTGTAGCCGGCCTCCATGGCCACGTTGTCGCGCACGCGAAAAGACAGCAGCACCGCTTTTTTCAGCCACTCGTTGACGACCCAGCGGCCGTCAACAGGCTGTGCGACCCGCAGGCGTCCGCTGTCGAGCAGTTCCAGGCACTGCTCGAGGGCTGCGCCCAGCTCCGCCGGCAGATTCTGCGGATTGAGCTCGGCGCGCCGCTCGAATGCGGCATCGATGGTGGCCCTGAGGTGCTCAGTAGTACTCATATTCATTTCTGCAGTGCGTCGGTGCCGGTCTTGCGCAGCGCAGCCTGGCGTTGATCGAGCCCCTGCATGAGGCGGCCACGCAGGTGCTCGGCGGCCGGCTGGCTCAAGGGCCGGTTGTCGAGATCGGTGACGTAGAACACGTCCTCGGCGCGCTCGCCGACCGTCATGATCTTGGCAGCGTGCAACTCGACGCGCTCTTCCATCAGCACCTTGCCCACCTCGCACAGCAGGCCGGGCCGGTCGCCGGCGATCAGTTCCAGCACCGAGCGCCGATTGCGCTCGTCCACGCTGAGCGAGATCTGGGTCGGCGTGTTGAACATGCGCGCCTGTCGCGGCGCGCGTCGCGAGACGACCAGCGGTGCGTCGGCCGGACCCTGCAGCGAGCGCCACAGCGCCGCCTCGATCTCGTCCTGACGGTCGGCGTCGGTGATCGGCGCGCCGTCGTCCTCCAGCAGGTGATAGAGGTCGAGACTGAAGCCATCGCCGGTGGGGGTGATGCGCGCATCCACGATGTTGAGTCCCAACTGGTCGAGTGCCGCGGTGGTGCGCGCGAATCCATGCCGGCGCGGGCGCGCATAGATCAACGCCGCCGTGGTGCCGCGCAGGCTGCGCGGATCGAGCGCCACCAGGGGATCGTCGGAATCCGCGTCGCGCTCGGCCAGGAGGTGCGTGTGCCAGGCAATCTCTTCCGGGGAATGCTGCAGGAAGTAGCCGGCCGAGAAGCGCGACCACACCAGTGCAAGCTGCTGCTCGGCGACGCCGCGTTCGATGAGGAGGCGCCGCGCGCCATCCTGGGTTTCGCGTACCAGGTGTTCCGGGTCGATCGGGCTCTCGAGCCCGCGGCGCAGCGCCCGCTTTACCCGCTGGTAGAAGTCGCGGAACAGCGATGCCTTCCAGGAGTTCCACAGCCTGGGATTGGTGCCGCGTACGTCGGCGCACGTCAGCACGTACAGGTAGTCGAGGTGCGCCTCGTCACCGACGCGGCGCGCGAAGGCGTTGATGACCTCCGGGTCGCCGATATCCTGCTTCTGCGAAGTAATCGACAGCTGCAGGTGGTTGCGCACCAGCCAGGCGACGAGGCGAGCATCGTAGGGGGAGAGCCCCTGCTCGAGACAGAACGCCTCGGCGTCCACCGCGCCAAGTTCGGAGTGATCGCCGCCGCGCCCTTTGGCGATGTCGTGAAAAAGTGCGGCCAGGTAGACGATCTCGGTGCGCGGCAGCTCTTGCATGACGCGCGAGGCTTCCGGCAGCTCATGGTCGTAGCGCGGAATGGCGAAGCGCCGCAGGTTGCTCACCACGAACAGCGTGTGTGCATCCACCGTGTAGGCGTGGAACAGGTCATATTGCATGCGCCCGACGATGCGGCCGAAGGCTGGGATGTAGCGTCCGAGCACCCCGTAGGTGTTCATGCGCCGCAGTTCGTGGGTGACTCCCACCGGCGAGCGCAGGATCTCCAGGAACAGGCGGTGGTGGCGCGGGTTCTGGCGGAACTCCTCGTCGATCAGCCACAGGTTGCGGGTGACGGCGCGCATGGTCGGGGCGCGCACGCCGCTGATTTCCGGATTCTGCTGCAGCAGCGCGAACAGTTCGAGCAGCGCCGATGGATTGCGGGCGAAGACCTCATCGTTCAGCGCCTCGAGTGAACCGTTGCGCACCTGGAAGCGCGCATTCAGCGGCCGCGGCGGCTCGCTTTTGGAGAGGATCGCTTCGCGGAACAGCTGCAACAGCAGCTCATTCAGCAGGCTCACGTCCATGACCGTGCGGTAGTAGCGCTGCATGAACTGCTCGACCGCGAGCGTGTAGGAGGCGTCCTCGTAGCCGAAGCTCTGCGCGAGGCGGATCTGGTGATCGAACAGCAGCCGGTCCTCGCGCCGCCCGGTGAGCACGTGCAGGCCGAAGCGCACCTTCCACAGGAAGGCCTGCGCCTGCTTGAGGCGGCGCAGTTCCGCGCCCGTCAGGAATCCGTGGGTTGCGAGGCTCTCGAGCGTTTGTGCACCGAAGTGCCGTTTCGCCACCCAGGCGATCGTCTGGATATCGCGCAGGCCCCCGGGGCCGGTCTTGACGTTCGGCTCCAGGTTGTACGCGGTGTCGTTGGCCTTCAGGTGCCGCTCGGCCTGCTCGCGCACCTTGGCATCGAAGAACCGCCGCACCGGCCAGAGCTGCTCGGGCGTGAGCGCCGCATGCATCTGGGCGTACCGGGTGGCGTCGCCTGCCAGCAGCCGTGCCTCGAGCAGCGTCGTCATGACACCGACATCGGCGGCGCTCTCCGCGGCGCACTCCGCCACGGTGCGCACGCTGTGTCCGACCTCGAGTCCGATATCCCACAGGAATGCGACCAGCCGCTCGGCGGCAGCGCGCCCCGCTTCGTCCGCCGGCCCCGGCGCGAGCAGCAGGATGTCCACGTCCGAGCAGGGGTGAAGTTCGCCGCGCCCGTAGCCGCCGACGGCGACCAGCGCCCAGGCACTGGGCGGACTGTGCAGGCTCCACGCATGGCGCAGAGTCGTATCTATGAGCGCGGCGCGCGCATGCACCAGATCCTCTACCGGCTCGTCGGCGAGAAAGCGTGCCCTCAGCTCCTCGTGCGCGCTCCTGAGCAGCTCGCGCCACGCCGCGCTGTCGCGCGCGGCGGCGAGCTGTGCGGGCAGGCGGGCCAGCAACGGCCACGGGCTTGCAGGAGCTATCGCGGGTGGTGCTGGCTCCGGCTGGTCCACTACTGCGGCCGCCTAAGCCGCGGGCAGGGTCAGGACATCCACGCCGGTGTCCGTGACCAGCACCGTGTGCTCCCACTGCGCCGACAACGAGTGATCCTTGGTGATGACGGTCCAGCCGTCCGGGAGCAGCCGCACGTGGCGCTTGCCGGCGTTCACCATCGGTTCGATGGTGAAGGTCATGCCGGCCTGCAACTCAAAGCCGGTTCCCGGCTCCCCGTAGTGCAGCACCTGCGGGTCCTCGTGGTACACGCGCCCGATGCCGTGGCCGCAGTACTCGCGTACCACCGAAAACTCGCGGGCCTCCACGAAGCTCTGGATGGCATGCCCGATGTCCCCCAAGCGTGTGCCCGGGCGCACGGTGCCGATGCCGCGCCACATGGCCTCAAAGCAGGTCTCGGCGAGCCGTTGGGCGTGCGGCGGAGCCTTGCCGGCGAAATACATGCGGCTGGTGTCGCCGTGAAAGCCATCACGAATGACCGTCACATCTATGTTCACGATGTCGCCCGCTTTCAGGCGCTTGTCGTTCGGGATACCGTGGCAGACCACGTGGTTCACCGAAGTGCAGATGGTCTTCGGGAAGCCGCGGTAGTTGAGATTGGCCGGTACGGAATGCTGCACTTTGACGATATGGTCGTGGCACAGCTGGTCGAGCTCCTCGGTGGTGACCCCCGGCACCACGTGGGCGCCGATCATGTCGAGCACCTCGGCCGCCAGGCGTCCGGCGATGCGCATTTTTTCCTGTTCTTCCGGGGTCTTGATGGTGACGTTCATAGAGCGGGAAATGGGGCTGCAGGGCGGGGTGCGCAAGAGACTCGCCCGACAAGCGTAAGACGTTGTTCCGACGAGGCCTTCATGGTATAAAGCGCGGCCTTTTTTGGCAACGCAACCCACACGCGCATCATTACCTCAGTGGCTGGGTGTCCCCGATCAACGTCGGGGATGGCCACGAGGATGCGCGGAGGCTTAACCCACACAGGAGTTTTTCATGGCCGGCGTGTCCATGCGACAGATGCTGGAAGCGGGAGTCCATTTTGGACACCAGACCCGCTTCTGGAACCCCAAGATGGCTCCGTTCATCTTCGGTGAGCGGAATCGGATCCACATTATCAATCTCGAGAAGACGCAGCCGATGTATGCGGAAGCTGCGCACTTCATCAAGGGCGTGATCGGCGACGGCGGCACGGTGCTGTTCGTTGGCACCAAGCGCTCGGCGCGCGAGTCGGTCCAGAAGGAAGCGCAACGCGCGTCACAGCCGTACGTGAACCAGCGCTGGCTCGGCGGCATGCTCACCAACTTCAAGACCATCCGCCAGTCGATCAAGCGGCTCGCGGAGATCACCGAGCTCGCCGCTTCCGGCGCGCTGGACAAGCGCGGCAAGAAGGAAGCGACGCAGCTGCGGCGCGAGATGGACAAGCTCGAGAGAAGCCTGGGCGGCATCAAGAACATGGAGGCGCTTCCCGATGCGCTGTTCGTGATCGACGTCGGTCACGAGAACATCGCGATTCACGAGGCCAAGAAGCTCGGCATCCCGGTGGTGGCGATCGTCGACACCAATTGCTCGCCCGATGGCATCGACTACGTGATCCCGGGCAACGATGNNGATGACGCCATGCGCGCCATCCACCTGTACGCGGCCGGCATTGCCGATGCGGTGCTCGAGGGCAAGGAGTCCGTGCCGCAGGTAGCGGTCGGCGAGGACGAGTTCGTCGAGCTCGACGAGGCCGGCAACCCGCGCAAGAAGGCCGCCCGCGGCCGGCAACGTCCGCAGGCGACGGTGCGCAAGAAGG